>NZ_JAJSPA010000057.1:0-16527 GCF_021282295.1 Halomonas sp. G15
TGGCTGGGGTGGTGGCCATCGGCGGCTACTTCCTGTGGGTACGGGGCTGGCCGATGCTCGCCGTGGGATTGCCGGGGCTTGCCCTGATCGTCGCCTATACGCGCTGGATCACCCGTTCCCCATGGCTCTGCCTGCTGGCGCCGGGGCTGGGCTTCGGCCCCCTGGTGATCCTGGGCAGCCTGGTCGCGCTGGGCGGCTGGCCCGATGCGACGGCACTCATCGTGGCGGCAGTGGCAGGGCTGCTGGTCAGCGAGCTGCTGCTGCTCAACCAGTTTCCCGACTGTGAGGCGGATCGACGTGTCGGCCGGCGTCACCTGCCGATTCTGCTGGGGCGGCGACGTGCCGCCCGACTCGTGGCGGTATTGCTGCTGGGCAGCCAGGCGCTGGTCGGCCTGGGTGTGCTGCTCGGCGGGCTTCCCGTGGCAGCCGGGCTGACCTGGCTGGTGCTACCCGGGGCGCTCTGGGTAGCCTGGCGCCTGCCCGCAGTGCTGGAGCAGCGCGCCCGGCTCGAGGCGCTGATGGGTCTCAACGTGGTGGTGCTGCTGGCCACGCTGGCGCTGCTGGCGGCCGGGTTCTGGCTCGGCTGAGCCATGCCCTCGGTGGCGTCCGCTGAGTCCCGGAGGATCGCCTCCACGCTTTTTCCTGACTGCCAAGGGGCCCTCCCCATGAGCGATATGCTCTCTGCTCTGCCGTTGCACCTCAGCCCCGCCGCCACCGCCCTGGTGTTCCTGGGGTTGATTCTCTCCTCGAGCATCCTGGCCGATGCGGTGGCCAGTCGAACCCGGCTGCCGCGGATCTCGCTGCTGGTACTGGTCGGCCTGGGAGTGGCGGTGGTCCAGCAGCTGGTGCTGGGCCAGGCCGAAGCAGCGCCGCTGGATGGCCTGGGGGAGCCGCTGATCCAGCTGGCGCTGGTGATGGTGGCCTTCCTGCTGGGTGGCGAACTCACTGTCGAGCGACTGCGCAGCACTGGCCCGTTGATCCTGATTCTGTCGCTGTCGGTGATTGGCGTCGGGGCACTGCTGGTGGGGGGCGGTCTGGCGGCGTTGGGTTTCCCGCTGGCGGTGGCGGTGACGCTTGCTGCCATCTCGGTGGCCACCGACCCGGCGGCGGTCAGCGAGACGGTGCACGAGAGCGGCGACACCCGGCTGAGGGCGCGCCTGCTGCTGGGGATCGTCGCCATCGACGATGGCTGGGGCATCCTCGCCTTCGGTCTGGCCATGGCGTTGCTCGGCTGGTGGCTCTCCGGGGATGGGCATACCGCCCTGGCCATGGCCGGCTGGGAGCTGGGCGGGGCGCTGCTGCTGGGCATGGCGATCGGGCTGCCGGCGGCCTGGCTCACCGGTCGGCTGCGACCCGGAGAGCCGACCCAGGTGGAGGCGCTGGCGCTGATCCTGTTGCTGGCCGGTTTCTCCAGCTGGCTCGAGGTCTCGGCGCTGCTGGCCGCCATGGTGGCCGGGGCGCTGGTCGCCAACCTGTCGCGCCACCACACCCGCTCGTTCAACGAGGTCGAGCATATCGAGTGGCCCTTCCTGGTGTTCTTCTTCGTGCTTTCGGGCGCCAGCGTCGACCTGCGCCATATGGATGACGCCCTGTGGTTGACCCTGGCCTATATCGTGCTGCGCCTGGCGGGACGTTACCTGGGGGGCCTGCTGGGCGTGCGCCTGGCGCGCGTGCGACAGGCAGAGCTGCCGGGCAATATCGGCCTGGCGTTGACGCCCCAGGCGGGGGTGGCGATGGGCATGGCGCTGCTGGCCGCCGAGCGCTTCCCCGAGTACGGTCCGCTGCTGCTCTCCGCGGTGGTGGGCTCGACCCTGGTGTTCGAGATGCTGGGTCCGCTGCTGGTGCGGCGGGTGCTGGCTGAGCCGACAGGAGTCAAGGGGGATACCTGACGCAGCAGGCCGGCTCATGGAGCCGGCCTGCCGGGGACATCATGCAGGGCCGGACTGCACCGGCCCTTGGGGTTACTCTTCGCCGAAGTACCGGGCGTGGATCTCGTCGTAGGTACCGTTGGCCTTGAGTTCGGCCAGGGCCTCGTTGAAGGTCTCGGCCAGCGCTTCGTCGCGCTTGCGGAAGGCGATGCCGAAGCCTTCGCCGAAGTACTCCTTGGGCTCGGTGATCATGTTGCCGACCACCTTGTAGTCGCCGGCGTCGCTGTCGAGCAGGGTGGACTTGCCGATCGGGAAGTCGAGGAAGACCGCGTCGAGGCGCCCCGAATCCATGTCCAGCACCATATCGTCGGCGGTGGCATAGCGATTGACGTCGGCCACGTCGCCATACATGTCGGTGACATAGTTGTCCTGCAGGGTGCCGCGCTGCACGCCGACGGTCAGGCCCTCGAGGCTCTCCTCGGAGGGGGTGCCGATCTCGGTGTCGCCGGGAGCGAACCAGGCCGACGGCGGGGTGATGTAGGGCTCGGAGAACAGCACCTGTTCACGGCGCTGCTCGTTGATGGTCATCGAGGACATGATGGCGTCGTACTTGCGTGCCATCAGGCCGGGAATGATGCCATCCCAGCCTTGCACGACCCACTCGCAGTCGATGCCGATCTCGGCACACAGGGCGTTGCCCAGGTCGATGTCGAAGCCGGTGAGCTCGCCGTCCGGTGTACGGTACTCCATGGGCTCGTAGGGTACGTCGACGCCGATACGGATGTCGCGCACTTCGGCATTGGCCGTGCCGGCCACCAGGGCGGCACCGATGGCGCCGAGGCCTAGAATCTTGCGTAGTTGCATGGGGTAGTTTCCCGTGTTGTTGGTGGAATCACCTTGTGGTGATGACAGGCCAACCATAGCGGATCACCGAGTGGGCCGGAAGGGGGGAACCGGCGTGGAAGTAAACGCCAGTTCCCAACGCTCGTTTGACGCTCGCTCAGCCCCCCGCCGGCTTGAGGTGGGCGAGCAGGCGACGCTCCAGCCAGCGGAAGAAGTAGAGGATGGCGAAGGTCAGGCAGAGGTAGATGGCCGCCACGAACAGGAAGGCGTCGAAGGGCGCGTAGAAGCGTGCATAGACGAAACGTGCCGCTCCGGTGAGGTCCATGATGGTGACCACGCTTGCTATGGCGCTGGCGTGGAGCATGAAGATCACCTCGTTGCCGTAGGCGGGCAGGGCGCGACGGAAGGCGCTGGGCAGCACGATCCGGCGCAGCATGAGGCGATCGGACATGCCGTAGGCGCGCGCCGCCTCGATCTCGCCGCGGGCCGTGGCCTTGATGGCGCCGCGGAAGATCTCGGTGGTGTAGGCCGCGGTGTTGAGGGTGAAGGCGATCAGCGCCGGTACGAAGGGCTTCTCGAGGATCACCCACAGCCAGGTGTCCTGGATGCCCTCGACGAACACCACCCCGTAGTAGATCAGGTAGAGCTGCACCAGCAGTGGCGTGCCGCGGAACACGTAGCAGTAGAGGAAGATCGGCAGGCTGATCCAGCGATGCCGTGAGCCGCGGCCGATGGCCAGCGGCACCGCCGCCACCAGGCCGATCACCAGCGACAGGAACACCAGCTGCACGGTGGTCACCAGCCCCTCGCCGTAGTAGCCGAGGGTCTGCAGGGTGAAGATGCTGTTGTCGGCGAGCAGGGCCTCGAGCCGGCTTGTCAGGGCTTCCATCACTTGACCTCCCCGAAGCCGACGTCATAGCGCTTCTGCAGGCGGGCGAAGGCCCACTCGGAGACGCTGGCGATCAGCAGGTAGACCGCCGCGACGATGATCATGAAGGTGAAGGGTTCGCGAGTCGCCTTGGAGGCCTCGGCGGCCACCCGCACCATGTCGGAGAGGCCGATCACCGAGACCAGGGCGGTGGTCTTGAGCAGCACCATCCAGTTGTTGGAGAGCCCGGGGATGGCGTGGCGCATCATCTGCGGGAAGCGGATGCGTCGGAACACCAGCCAGGGGCCCATGCCGTAGGCGCGGCCGGCTTCGATCTGCCCGCTGTCCACGGCCAGGAAGGCGCCGCGGAAGGTCTCGCCCATGTAGGCGCCGAAGATCAGGCCGATGGTGATCACCCCGGCCACGAACTCGTTGACGTTGATGAAGATATCCCAGCCGAAGCGCGCGTAGAGCTGGTCGGTGATCGCGTTGATGCCGATCTGGCCACCGAAGAACAGCAGCATCATCAGCACCAGATCGGGCACGCCGCGGATGATGGTGGTGTAGAGGGTGCCGATGGCGTGGGCCGTCCGGCTGCGTGACATCTTGGCGCTGGCGGTGATCAGGCCCAGCAGGATGGCCAGCACCAGCGACAGCACCGCCAGTTCGACGGTGATCAGCGCGCCTTCGGCGAGACGCGGGCCGTAGCCGTGAAGATCGATCATGGGACTCTCCTCGTGGGCCGGCTCAATGCTTGGGGGCCAGGAACTGCTTGAGGCGCTCGGAACGCGGGTTGTCGAACACCGCCTCGGGCGGGCCGGACTCCTCGATCACGCCCTGATGCAGGTAGATCACCTGGCTGGAGACATCGCGGGCAAAGGCCATCTCGTGGGTCACCAGGATCATGGTGCGCCCCTCGTCGGCCAGGTCGCGCATGACCTTCAGCACGTCACCGACCAGCTCGGGGTCCAGCGCGGAGGTGGGCTCGTCGAAGAGCATCACTTCGGGATCCATGGCCAGTGCCCGGGCGATGGCGCCGCGCTGCTGCTGGCCGCCGGACATCTGGGCCGGATAGGCGTCGGCGCGTTCGGTCAGGCCGACCCGCTCGAGCAGCGCCCGGGCGTGCTCGATGGCCTCCTTCTTCGGCTTGCCGAGCACATGCACTGGTGCCTCGATGATGTTTTCCAGCAGGGTCATGTGCGCCCAGAGGTTGAAGTTCTGGAAGACCATGGAGAGTCGGGCACGCATGCGTACCACCTGTTTCCAGTCGGCCGGTTCACGGCCATGCTTCGTCGGCTTGAAGCGGATCGTCTCGCCATGGACGATCAGGTCGCCCTCGTCGGGCTGCTCGAGCAGGTTCATGCAGCGCAGGAAGGTGCTCTTGCCGGAGCCAGAGGCCCCGATCAGGGTGATCACGTCACCCTTGTGGGCCTCGAGCGACAGCCCCTTGAGGACTTCGGTATCGCCGAAGCGCTTGGTGATGTTGCGCACTTCCAGCGGAATCGGGGTTTCGGCCATGGGTCGGGCTCCGGGTCAGGCGTGTCGCACGGTGTGTCGGCAGGGGGGTGTCGGCCGGCCGTGACACGGGTCGGCTACGGATCGGCAAGGGGGCAAGATTCTACCTCCAGTTTATCGTTGTTATAAGACTTTCCGGCCATCCGATGGCCCGGCAAGGCCGGTCGGTCAATCGGGCGGCGGGACCGACCTGGCCAGCAGCGCCGCCCGTGCGCCGAGCTCCACCGCGGCATTGGGGAAGACCACCGACAGCGGCGTATCGCCGACGCGGGTCTCGCCCCGCTCGCCATCCTCGGCGAGCAGGGTGCCGGGGGCAAACTCGGTGAAGTTGAGGGTGTCGTCGGCGAAGGCCAGGCGGAAGGCCTCGCTGTGGCGTATCAGTTCGTGTTCGACGCGGAAGAACCGCATGCGGTCAGGCGCTTCTCGCGGTGGGGCTTGGCCCGTCAGCAGCGCCGCCAGCAGGCTTGCCATGGGCGCCAGAGGGGCCAGGTCGTTGTGGCCGAAGGGCAGGGCGTGGCCCAGTTCCATGGTGAAGGCCTGGGCGCCATGGTAGTGCTTGCTGTAATGGGAGAAGGTCCAGCTGTGGCAGTGCTGATGCAGTACCGCCTGGATACCCGCTCCGGCCAGCCAGTGCCACTGCTCGGCGGTGGTGCGCACGCTGTCGCTGAACGGTTCCACCGCGAAGCGCGGGTAGCGGCTGCCGCGGATGGCGGTATGCAGGTCGTAATGCAGGGGCGAGCGGTCGGCATGACGGGCGAAGAAGGCATCGACTGCGGCCATCAGCTCCCGCGCCCGCTCCGGCTCCATGCCTGTCCTGTCCAGATCACGCCGAAACAGCCGGTTGAGGTTGGTTTCGATGAAGCGGGTGCCTTGCCGGGTCGCTTGCGGACTACCGAGGAGCACCAGCACGGGTGCACCAAGCCTCAGCTCACCTGCCGCCAGGAGCTTGAGCAGGGCGTCCAGCAGCTCCATGGGCGCCGTCTCGTTGCCATGGATGCCGACCGAGAAGATGCAGGCATGGGCGTCGGTGGCAGGACTTTCTGGCATGAGCTCAAGCAATCCCTCACCCCGTGGCACGGCGCTTCCCCCGGGTAGCGTGAAGGGCGGGATGGGCTCGCCATCCAGGCAGCGCCGGAGCCAGCTCGCCAGTGGCTCGTGAGTTGCCTGCGGAGCAGGGGGGCGCGATGGGCTCATGGGCAGGATCCTGGGCAGCGGGGATACGCTTACCTTCCTCCAGCCGGTACTGCCGGGCAAGGGGGGCGTCGATGGCGTGAAAGTGATGGTGCGAGGGTGAAAGTCGCCGCCCGCGGGACCTTTGGCCTATGGGGAGGAGGCGCTGCATGGGGCTATGCTGGGCGCCGCTCACCCGTACGCCACCCACGCCCCAAGGAGCCCGCCATGCCCGCTGCCCACACTTCGTTACACTCCTCCCTGACGGACCACTATGACGCCCCGGCCCACGCCGGTTCCGCGCCGTTGCTGGTACGCCTGGAGTCGGCCTTTCGCGCCGCGGGGTGCGACCCGGCGCGCCTGAGCCTCGACGAGGTCGCCGGTATCGACCAGCTGCACCTGGGCGGGCGCCGGGCCAGCCGTCACCTGGCGGCGCTGGGTAGGCTCGCCTCCGGGGAGCGAGTGCTGGACGTGGGCTGCGGTACCGGCGGGGCCAGCCGCCTGCTGGCCGACGAGTTCGGCTGCGAGGTGGTGGGCGTCGACATCACCGCGGCCTTCGTCGAGGTGGCCGAGTGGCTCAGCGCGATGACCGGGCTCCACCGGGAGACCCGCTTCCTGTGCGCGGATGCGGCGCGCATGCCGCTGCCCGATGGCGGCTTCGACGCGGTGTGGTGCCAGCACGCACTGATGAACATGCCCGACGTGTCGACAGTGCTTGGGGAGTGGCGCCGCCTGCTGGTGCCCGGCGGGCGGGTGCTGCTCCACGAGGTGGTGGCCGGCGACAACCCCGGGCCGCTGGCGCTGCCGGTACCCTGGGCCAGCCGTCCGGCGGAGAGCCACCTGCAGGCACGGGCGGAGCTGGAGGCGCGCCTGGCCGAGGCGGGTTTCGTGCTCGAGGCGCTGGAGGATGTGACCGAGGGGGCATTGGCCTGGCGCCAGAAGCACAGCCGGCGAGAGGCGAGCGAGCCGCCTGTGGGCCCCGGGCTGCCCGGTCCGGGGCTGATCTTCGGCGAACGCTTCGTCGAGATGGGACGCAACCTGCGCGACAACCTGGCGGCGGGCAAGGTACGCATCCTGGCGGGCTGCTGGCGCCGGGCGTAGCGGGAATTTCGCTCGAGCGACAGGCGACATCTTGTCGCTCGCCGGGGTGGCTGGATATTGATCCTCGTCAAGGCGGTTCGGCCGGACGCTGCCAAGCTGAATCCAGGCATGCCGTCTGGTGGCCGCCGAAGGGAGGAGTGCGCAATGCGGGGACAGAGTTCACGATTGGGGCTGCGCTGCCTGGTGGGGCTGGTGCTGCTGTGGGCGCTGCCGGCACTGGCCAGCACCGCAGACCACAGCCAGTTCGAGGAGCTCGAGGGGCCCTTCGCCAGCGGAGAGGAGGTCACCGAGGCCTGCCTGGGCTGCCATACCGAGGCGGCCGAGGAGGTGATGGCGACCCGTCACTGGACCTGGGAGTATCACAATCCCCTGGACGGTGAGGTGCTGGGCAAGAAGAGCATGCTCAACGGCTTCTGCATCGCCGACCGTTCCAACGAGGCCTTCTGCCAATCGTGCCATATCGGCTATGGCTGGGAGGACGAGACCTTCGACTTCTCCAACCCCTTCAAGGTGGATTGCCTCTCCTGCCACAACACCGGGGACTACAAGAAGGTGGCGGGGCTTGCCGGGCATCCCGCCTACGAGCGCACCGAGTATCCACCGGGTTCAGGCAAGTTCCATGGACCCACCGACCTGGTGGAGGTGGCCCGGAATGTCGGCCCGACTTCCCGCGAGACCTGCGGCAGCTGCCACTTCTATGGCGGCGGCGGGGATGGCGTGAAGCATGGCGACCTCGACTCCTCGCTGGTCGATGCCCACCGCGATCTCGACGTGCATATGGCGGTGGATGGCGGCGACTTCCGCTGCAGCACCTGCCACCAGACCGAGAGCCATGCGGTGCCGGGCAGCCGCATCCAGGTCTCGGCGGTGGATGACAATCGGGCGATCCGGCGCGGCGAGCAGACCGACCGCAACCCGGCCACCTGTCAGGCCTGTCATGGCAATGCGCCCCACGAGGAGGGCCCCATAGCCACGCGGCTCAACGAGCATACCCGCGCGCTGGCCTGTCAGACCTGCCACATTCCCACCTTCGCCCGCGGCGGGGTGCCCACCAAGATGGGCTGGGACTGGTCCACCGGCGGCCAGCTGGACGAGGACGGCAAGCCGTTCCAGCGCAAGGATGACGACGGTCACGTGATCTACGACAGCAAGAAGGGCGACTTCACCCTGGGCGAGAACGTGGTGCCCGAGTATGTCTGGTTCAACGGCGACGTCACCTTTACCACCACCGAGACCGAGATCGACCCCGGCAACGCCCCGGTGCCTATCAATACCTACCACGGCACACCGGGTGGCGAGGACTCGCGTATCTGGCCGGTGAAGCTGTTCCACGGCAAGCAGCCCTACGACACCGTGCACAACACCCTGCTGGTGCCCCATGTGGCGATACCCGACGACTCCGCCTTCTGGTTCAACTTCGATTGGGCCAAGGCGCTGGAAGCGGGCACCGAGGCCGCCGGCCAGCCCTTCAGCGGCGAGTTCGATTTCGTCGAGACCACCATGCTGTGGCCCATCACCCATATGGTGGCACCCGGTGAGCAGGCCCTGAAGTGCGGCAGCTGCCACGCCGATGAGGGGCGCCTGGCGGACGTGGAGGGTGTCTGGCTGCCAGGGCGCGATCGTCATCAACTGCTCGACCGCTTCGGCTTCGGCCTGGCCGGACTGATGCTGCTGGGTGTGCTCGGCCACGGGGCCCTGCGCATCGCGACCCGCAACCGCCGCAAGGAGCACTGACATGAGCCAGCGAGTCTACCTCTTCACCCGCTTCGAGCGCTTCTGGCACTGGGGCCAGGCGGTGCTGGTGCTGGTGCTGCTGTTCAGCGGCTTCGCCATTCGCGGCTACCACGACCTGCTCCACTTCGGCCCGGCGGTAAGGCTTCACGAGACGGCGGCCTGGCTGCTGATCGGGCTGTGGGTGTTCGCCATCTTCTGGCACTTCACCACCGGCCAGTGGCGCCAGTACATCCCCACCCTGGAGCGAATCGGTGCCATGGTGCGCTTCTATGCCTACGGCATCTTCCTCGGCGAGCCACATCCCTACCGGCAGACCCCGCAGCGCAAGCACAACCCGCTACAGCGCCTGGCCTACCTGGGGGTGAAGCTGGTGATCAATCCGCTGGTGTGGGTCACCGGGCTGGCCTACCTGTTCTGGGAGCCGCTGCGCGAGCTGGCTCCGGCCTGGCTGGGGCTGGAGCAGGTAGCCGGGCTGCATGTGCTCGGCGCCTTCCTGATGCTGGCCTTCGTGATCATCCACGTCTACCTGACCACCACCGGCCATACGCCGCTTTCGCATATCAAGGCGATGATCACCGGCTGGGAGACGCTGCACGACGATGAGGTAATAGAACCACGGCCCCGCAAGGGCTGAGGCATCGGCAAGGAAAGACCGGAGGAGAGCAGCGACGGCCACCGCAGAAGCGGTGGCCGTCGTACATGGAGGGGGAGGTGGCGTCAGCCCTTGATGCGCTCGGCGATGGCCCGTCCCATGCCCTCGGTGGTGCCGGTGCCGCCCACGTCGGGGGTGAGCACGTTCCTGTCACCCTCGGCGAGCACCGCCTCGAAGGCGGCGACGATGGCGTCGGCCGCCTCCTGGTGGCCCAGGTGCTCGAGCATCATCGCCGCCGACCAGATCTGACCGATGGGGTTGGCGATCCCCTTGCCCGCGATGTCCGGGGCGCTGCCGTGCACCGGCTCGAACAGGCTGGGGAAGGTGCCTTCCGGGTTGATGTTGGCCGAGGGCGCCACGCCGATGGTGCCGGTGCAGGCCGGGCCCAGGTCGGAGAGGATGTCGCCGAACAGGTTGCTGGCCACCACCACGTCGAACCAGTCCGGATGCATCACGAAGTTGGCGGTGAGGATGTCGATATGGAACTGGTCCACCGACACCTCCGGGTAGTTCGCCCCCATTGCCTTCACGCGCTCGTCCCACCAGGGCATGGTGATGGCGATGCCGTTGGACTTGGTGGCCGAGGTGAGCTTCTTCCTCGGGCGCGACCGGGCCAGCTCATAGGCGAACCTCAGCACCCGGTCGGTGCCGTGGCGGGTCATCACCGTCTCCTGGATCACCACCTCCCGATCGGTGCCCTCGAACATCTTGCCGCCGACGCTGGAGTACTCGCCCTCGGTGTTCTCGCGCACCACGTAGAAGTCGATGTCGCCGGGCTGCCTGTCCGCCAGCGGGCTCTTCACGCCCGGCAGCAGCCGGCAGGGGCGCAGGTTGACGTATTGGTCGAAGCGGCGGCGGAACTGCAGCAGCGAGCCCCACAGCGAGATGTGGTCGGGCACGGTCTCCGGCCAGCCCACGGCGCCGTAGAAGAGGGCGTCGAAGTCCTTGAGCTGGTCGAACCAGTCGTCGGGCAGCATCTGGCCGTGCTCGGCGTAGTAGTCGCAGCTGGCGAAGTCGAAGTCGGTGAGCTCGATCTCGATGCCGAAGCGCTCGGCGGCGGCCTCCAGGGCGCGCACGCCCTCGGGCATCACCTCCTTGCCGATGCCGTCGCCGGGGATCACTGCGATGCGCTGTGCCATGTACCTTCTCCTCTTCTGTGTGCCGGGAATTCTCCTACTCTAGTGCCTGACAGGCGAGAGATAATCAGGCTAGGATGCAAGGCATTGTTGACCCTGAGTGGAGAATCCATGGCGCCGCTTGATGACCTCGCCTTCTTCCAGCGCCTGGCGCGGGCCGGCAGCCTGACGGCGACCGCCCGCGATCTGGGACTCTCCCTGTCGGCGGTCAGCAAGCGTCTCAAGCAGCTAGAATCGCGCCTGGGGGTCAGCCTGGCCAGTCGCACCACCCGTCGCCTGACCCTGACGGCGGAGGGGGAGCGCTACCTGGCCGGTGGCGGGGCGATCCTCGACGAGCTGGCCGAGCTGGAGGAGGGCCTCGGTGCCCAGCGTGCCGCGCTCTCGGGGCCGCTTAAGGTCAACGCCACCTTCGGCTTCGGGCGCCGCCACGTGGCACCGCTGCTCTCCCGCTTCTGCGCCAGCCACCCGGGCGTGGAGTGCACCCTCGAGCTCACCAACTTCCCCATGACGCCGGGCGAACAGGGCGTGGACATCAGCATCCGGGTGGGTGCCCTGCCCGATTCGCGGCTGGTCGCCCAGCGCATCCTCGACAACCGCCGGATCCTCTGCGCGGCGCCCGCCTATGTCGAGCGGATGCCGGGCCTGACGGAGCCGGCGGACCTGGCGAAGCATCCCTGCCTTGTGCTGCGCGAGAACGACAGCGACTTCGCGCTCTGGCGCTTCGAGCATCGCGGTGGCGAGCGCCCGGACCAGTCGGTCAAGGTCGCCGGGCCCCTGGCCAGCAACGACGGCGAGGTCATCGTCAACCTGGCGCTGGATGGCCACGGGGTCATCCTGCGTTCCCGCTGGGATGTCCAGTCGCACCTGGCGGACGGGCGCCTGGTGGCGCTGTTGCCCGAGTGGCAGGGCGTGCGCGCCGACTTCCATGCCGTCTATCGCCAGCGGCGTCATATCCCTGCACGGATTCGTGCTTTTGTGGACCTGCTTCGTCAGGAACTACCCGGGCGGGTGGGGTGATCTCTTTCGCAGAGGTCCCGCGTTAGACACAGCCCACCACCTTGCCAATAATGGAGTTCGATGAGGCTCGGCACTCGCTCGGAGTGTCGCGCTGGAGCAGGACGCAGGGGGCGGGTATCCGGGTAGTGCTCACAGTGGCGGGCTAGACACCCCAGGTCAGGCAGGTGACTACTGTCAGCATGCCCAGTTATAAGAAGGGAACTTCAGCCACAAGGCAAAGTCGCTAGAATGCAGATGGTAGTGCACAGGGCGTTGTATCACTTGGCTTTCAGCCACGATGTCGCAGCATGCGACGGGTACTTATGGAGGTGGATCATGAACAGGATGCAAAGATCGGCGCTTGGTGCATTGGCCCTGTCCCTTATGCTGGGCCTGGCGGCGTGCTCCGGGATGTCGACCCAGGACAGGAACACTGCCCTCGGTGCGGGCGTGGGTGCTGTCGGCGGCTCGGTCCTGACGGGAGGCAGCACGGCTGGTACCGTTGGCGGTGCCGTGGTTGGCGGCGTTATTGGCCACCAGGTCGATGACGACGATGACTGATCGGTAAGAGTGGCGCAGCCAATCACCCCAATGGCGGTATCGGCTGCGCCAGCGGCTACTCTCCACAAGGTCGAACCATGTCACCGTCGCTGTGCTGCCGCACTTCCGGGGCGGAGGACAGGTGATCCACCGTGACATCTGATACGGTCTGACGTATCCGAACCGCCGGGCGGGTGAAGAGTGTTCAAATTGTCTATCCCCGTGCAGCGGAGCCCCCAGTCGTGAACGTCCTCATGTTTACCAACACCTACCTGCCCATCGTCGGCGGGGTCAGCGAGTCGGTGCAGCGCCTGGCAATGAGCCTACGCGAGCTCGGCCACCGGGTGCTGGTGGTGGCGCCGCGCCTGGATGGCCAGCCTGAGGCGGAGCAGGACGTGGTGCGGGTGGTTGCCATGCAGCACTTCAACGGTAGCGACTTCTCGCTGCCGGTGCCGATTCCCGGCCAGCTCCACGAGGCGGTGGAGGCCTTCGACCCGGATATCGTGCACTCTCACCACCCCTTCCTGCTCGGCGACACCGCGGCGCGCACCGCCGAGACCTATGGCCTGCCGCTGGTGTTCACCCACCACACCCTCTACGAGCACTACACCCACTACGTGCCTGGCGACTCGCCGCGCATGCAGCGCTTCGCCGTGGCGCTTGCCACCGAGTACACCCGGCTGTGCGACGAGGTGGTCGCGCCCAGCGAGAGCATCCGCCGGCTGCTGATCGAGCGCGGGGCCAACGCGGCGATCAGCGTGGTGCCGAGCGGCGTGGACACGCGCCGCTTCGCGGCGGGCGACGGGCGAGCCTGGCGCGAGCGGCTGGGGATTCCCGAGGAGGCCTGCGTGGTCGGCCACCTGGGTCGGCTGGCCTTCGAGAAGAACCTCGACTTCCTGGCGCGCGCCATCGGCCTGGCGCTGGGACGCGACGAGCGCCTCCATTGCCTGGTGGTGGGGGATGGAGAGGCGCAAGCGGCCATGGAGGCGCGCTTCGAGGAGGCCGGCGTCGGTGCCAGGGTGCACTTCACCGGGCGGCTGCAGGGTCAGGCGCTGATCGATGCCTACCACGCCATGGACCTCTTCGCCTTCGCCTCCCACAGCGAGACCCAGGGCATGGTGGTGGCAGAGGCCATGGCCACCGGGCTGCCGGTGGTGGCCCTGGATGCCCCCGGGGTGCGCGAGGTGGTGCGGGACGGCGAGAACGGCCGCCTGCTGGAGGGCGACGATGCCGAGGCGATGGCCGAGGCCCTGACGGCGCTGGTCGAGCCCGCGGCGCGCTCGCCACTGGCAGAGGGGGCGCAGCGGACCGCGGCGGCCTTCGACGAGGCCCGCTGCGCCGAGCGCTGCCTCGACGTCTACCGGCGTGCCATCGCCGCCGGCGGCCCCTTCACCCATGCCGAAGAGGGGGGCTGGGAGCGGGTGAGACACCGCCTGGGGGCGGAGTGGCAGATGCTCCGCCACCGCGGACGGGTGCTGGGCAAGCTGGTCCACGCTACCTGGGAGGAGGAACGTCCGGACTGGTGGCCCGGCGGGCCGGCGAAGTGATCAGCGCCGCCGGCGACGGTCGGCCCAGCGCTTGAGCGCCACCAGCAGCAGCACCGCCAGCAGCAGGCCTCCGGCACCCCAGGCGAGCTCGCCGCGGCTCTCGGCGGTGGCCAGCTCCCCCAGCTGGCTGCCCAGCAGCGTGACCCCGGCGAGCCCGGGGGCGATCCCCAGCGCCGAGCCCACCAGATAGTCGCGCAGGCGCAGGCGAAAGGCGCCGGCCATCATGTTGGTGAGGGTGAAGGGGGCCAGCGGCAGCAGGTTGACGACGGTCATGGTGCGGATGCCGCGGCCGGAGAGGTAGCGCGAGAGCCCCCTGAGGCGCTTGCCACCATGGCGCAGCAGCGCCTCGCGGCCGATGCGCCGGCCCACCCACCAGGTGACCAGCGAGGCGCCCAGGGTGCCTGCCAGGGCGTAGCCGAAGCCCCACCAGGGGCCGAACAGCAGCCCGGTCGCGCCTACCAGCAGGCTCAGCGGGAACATCACCAGCGAAGCCCCGGCGTAGACCGCCATCACCACCAGGATCGTCCAGGGCGCGTCGCGCCAGCCGGGGGCCGAGGCGGCCAGCGCCCGCAGCGCCTCCAGGGTCAGCACTCCCTCCCGGGCCAGCCACTGCCAGCCCAGCGCCAGGCTGGCGAGCAGGGCGAGGGCGACCAGCGGCAGCAGCAGGGAGCGGGGCATGGCAGGCGTCTCGACGAATGGCGGGGGGACAGCATAAGGCCCCTGCCGGCCGAGTCCAATCGTCGGCGTCGCGCCGGTGCTGCGGCGATCGCCCGGTCAGCGGCGGCTGCGGGAGAGCACCCGCAGCCGCGACTCGAGCAGGTCGCGGTCCAGGTAGGTCCCCTGCAGGTGGCGGGCGCCGGTGTTGGGGTCGAAGGCGCGGCGGCCATGCAGCACCCGGCGGTTGTCGAAGGCGACCATCTCGCCCGGCGCCAGGCTGAAGTCGAGCTGGAAGCGCGGCGAGTGGAGCAGCTGCCAGAAGTGGCGATAGGCGCGGTACCAGGCCGTCATGCGCTCGGCGGGCAGGCGCAGGGTATCGCGTATCCAGTTGTTGAAGCGCAACTCCACCACGCGGCCCTCGGCGTCGCAGCCGATCACCGGCGCGCGCACGGCGATGTCGTGCGTCTCGTCCTGGAAGCGGAAGTCGATGGCCTCCTCGCTGAGTACCCGGAAGGCCTCGGGATCCGCCTCGCGCAGCGCCTCGGCGACCCGGATGCCGTCGGCGAACAGCGATTCGCCCCCCTCGGCCTCGTTCTCCAGGCAGTAGAGCAGCTGGATATCCGGCGGCTGGCGCCAGTTGGGCAGATCGATGTGCAGCGCCAGGCCGATGGCGGTGTAGGCGGCGTTGTTGGGGTTGGGCTTGGAGCGCACGTCGAAGCGGGCGCCGAAGTTGGTGGGGCGCTGGGGACCGATGCGCTCTGCCAGGCGGCTGACCTCCTCGTCGGCCAGCGGGCCCTGGTCGATCAGCGCCAGGCCGTCGCGCAGCAGCGCCTCGAGCCAGGTCGCCTCCCCCTCCGGTGTCAGGAAGTCGGCGTGGCGCACGCGCACCGGCGTGAAGCCCTCGCGCCAGGCACGACGAGCGGGGACGGGGCTCGTTGCCGGTGCCTCGGGGCGGCGCTGGTGCAGCCAGCCGGCGGCGAAGCGGCTCTCGTGGCTGTCCTCCCAGCACAGCCACAGGTGGCCTTCCTCGATGCGCGTCTCGGGCGGCGTGCTCACCTCGTCGAGCGGCACATGCAGGCGCTCGCGGGTCTGGGGGTGGCGGCACGCCGGACAGGGGCAGTGGTCGCGCAGCCAGAGCAGGGGCAGGCAGGTGCGCGCACCGTCTTCCCAGGCCAGCGCCACCGCCTCGGCGTCGGCGCGGGCCTCGGTGAGCAGCGGCCCGGCGGGGAAGGGCGCGAGCTCGGCCATGTCGGGGGTAGTAGCAGGGCGAGCGGTGTCGGCGACAAGGCTCATGGCGTCTCCTCGGGTCAGGGGATGGAGAGAGACGCTCAGGATGGGGCGTGGCGCGGGCAGTGACAAACGATTAATCTGGCACCTATGACCCAATCCAGCTTATGAGTGACTTGGCCATGACCCCCTTGCCGCCGCTGACCTGGCTGCAGGCCTTCGAGGCCGCCGCGCGCACCCTCAGCTTCACCTCCGCCGGTCGCGAGCTGGGGGTGACCCAGGCGGCCATCAGCCAGCGCATCCGCCTGCTGGAAGACCGCCTGGGCCACAAGCTCTTCGTGCGCCACCCGCGCAGCCTCACCCTGACCCCGGCCGGCCAGGCCTGGCTTCCCAGCATCCACGACGCCTTCTCGCGCCTGGCCGAGGGCACTGCCGAGGTGTTCGGCGGCGCGGCCGACCACAGCGTGACGCTGCGCACCACCCCCGTGATCCAGCAGGACTGGTTGGCGCCGCGCCTGGCGCGTCTGCGCGAGGCGCATCCCGAGGTGGCGCTGCGCCTGGTCAGCGCCATCTGGCCCGACGACTTCGGCCCCGAGGGGGCCGACATCGAGATCCGCTACGGTCACGGCGACTGGGCCGGGGTGGAAGCGCTGTCGCTGGGCGAGGAGTGGCT
>NZ_JAJSPA010000058.1:0-14948 GCF_021282295.1 Halomonas sp. G15
GTCATGCCCACCTCTACATAAAATACACTAATTACACTATACACCTCACAGAGGTAGTATCAAGAAAAAGCCGCCTGGAGGCGGCTTCTTATCAAAAATTACACACTTTCATGTGCTATATGTAACTTGAAGTACGAGGTTTGACGCGCATCTTGATCATCCTCTGCCCCCAGAAGCGTTTTGATGCGTTCGCCATCACTGATGGCCGCTCTCCACAAGTCATTCCAGCTATCCGGTGGGTTACCGTTCTTGAGCATCTTGCGGAAGACAGCATAAGCGTCCTGTTTGCTGTCATAGGCGCGCTTGGTGGATTCGTCGTTGACCCAGGCGTAGATGAGGATTTTGCTCGCAAGGTCGTAGCGAAAGAACAGCCGGTACTGCTGGTAAAACTTTGCCCGGCACCAATGGGTGTGCTCAGTCCCGAGGGTGTTTCCTTGGCGATACTGAGAGCCTGCCGGGTCTTGTGGAATGTCGTGCTTGGCCAGCTTCACAATCGCCGCCAGACGCTTGGTGGCCGGTTTGCTGCGATATCCGAGTGGATCCTTTTCCTGGAGTCGATTCACCTTCCTGGTGAGCGCATCGACCTGCTCCAGGAATAACGGATGTGCGTAGATCGTCCATCCGTGTATCTTCAGAGGACTCATGTGTCGTCGTCTTCTGGCAGTTCCTCATCGAGGTCTACCTCAATGCCTGCCGTCAGGCGTTCGGCCTCGGCAAAGGTGCTGGCAGAGACAGGACGAATATTTTCCGGGCGCTCCTGCAGATCGCGCTCAAGGAAGGCCAGGAAGCTGGCCATCACGGGATCTTGGCTGGACTCATTGCGGGCGCGAGTGAGCACCACTTCCCCATTGGGGCGAATCATGTAGTGAATCCGATCGCGGCGCTTCAGCTTCAGCGCACGACGAACCGATGCCGGAACGGTCGTCTGGTAGCGATCCGTCAGGGTGGAGTCATCCTCAATGGCCGTGCTCATGATTGGCCTCCGCTCAATGGCAATGCAACAGCAATGCACTTAAAGTAATGCGATTGCATTGCCTTGTCAAGGCAGGGAAAGCAATCAATCGGTCTCCGGCGCGACACCCTATTCTGGAGTAAGTGGCCGTTCTGGCGCGTCGTATCCCGAGGTGGCCTGATCTCCTACGCCGATTCCGTCATTCCCGAAGGAGAATCAGTCCCCCTGTCGAAGCGACGTCACTCTCGCTATCCTGCCTCGCAATGGCAGGCCTGGATTGACAAGCAGTCCTGCAGCGGTCAGTCCCAGCAAGTTGCGTATTCCGGGGCATCGTGACCGCCCGTTCCGATCTATCGTGACCGACCATTCCGGACCAACGTGCCACGAATGGTGGCCCAACCAGTACCGGCTGTTGCTCTCGGGGCTGGCCTACCTGCTCCTGGAGCGGCTGCGTCGGGTTTACCTCAGGCGCACCACCTTCGCCCAGGCCCAGGTCAACACCCTCCGCCTGAAGCTGCTAAAGATCGGCGCTGTCATCACCCGCAACACGCGCACCATTCGGCTGATGTTGAGCAGCCAGTACCCGGAGCAGGACCTCTTCCTGAAGCTGGCCAGCAAACTGGTGCCGGGATAGCGCCGCGGCGTGCTGTCCCCGGCACAGAAAACACATGGGGGTTGGGGGCAGTGCGTCCTGAACTCAGCAATTTGATCAATATGTAGCCAATTTCAGGCCCGGAGAGGGATTACACTCTCCGGGCCTGAAACCTGAGCACTTCTGGTCAGCCCGATGCAACATCCGGGCTGATATGTTTTGACCTGTCAAGGCTTGCACGGACTTCACATGTTGCACCTCCCGATGGCAGGCACCTTGGGGCAGGACAGGATCGGGCAGACTGCGACGGTGGATCATGCTGATATACGTGGGTTGGGTACCACCTGACTTCACTGCGTCGCGGAGCTTGCCTTTCTCTAGAAGCAGGGATCACTCGCCGGGAATGCCCTCAGGGATTATCCCGAACGAATGCCGGTTTAGCCCGGTCAAGGGTTCTCCACACCGGCCCGATCCTGCCCTGACTCAACGTGCCTGTTACCTCCATTAGCATGATTGCTGATGACTTGAATGCAATGCCAGCGTGGTGGCTACAGTCTGTCAAGCTGCCTGCGACTCGGGCATCACCCGGCAGACAATGTCCCAGATAAAGCCGGTCAGTTCGCGCGCCACAGCGACACACACAAGCTTGGTGTTTTTTCCTGACCGCGTCAGATCCCGGTAACGCCCGCACAGGCGCTTCTGGGCCTTCCAGGCAATGGCTCTGGCCTCCTCGGGTGCATTGGCCGCTTTGCGCTTCAAATGGCCGGTCTGGCGTGCCGGGAAGCGATAGCTCCAGGCCGACTCCACCAGCATTCGCCGGGCATGACTGTTACCGGTGAGTGTGATCTGAACTGGTCTAATTGGAGCGGACACCCCGGTAAGCCTCATACTGGAGGCATTGGAGGTGTTCATGACCAAGAAAACGCGACGTCGGTACTCCGACGAATTCAAGGCTGAGGCGGTCAACATGGTGCGAGGAGAGGGTTATGCCATCTCCGAGGCTGCCAGGCGGCTGGATATCGATCGCAGCCTGCTGGATCGCTGGTGTCGCCAGCAACGTGACCGGGAGGATGGTGTGACTGACGACCAGGCAGATGAGCGGGATGCCGAGATCATGAAACTTCGCGAAGAAGTTCGTAAGTTGCGGATTGAAAAGGAGGTTTTAAAAAAGGCCACGGCCTTCTTCGCGAGAGAGTCGAGCTGAGATACCAGTTCATCGAGTCGGAGAAGGCCTACTTCCCAGTGGCGGTGCTGTGCCGTGTCATGGACGTCAGCCGCAGTGGCTTCTATGCCTGGCGTCAGCGTGAACCCGATGAGCAGCGCCAGTGCCTGCACCGGGAGGTCAAGGACATCCACGATCAGAAACGTGGTAGCTATGGGAGCCGGCGAATGGCCAAGGAACTCCGTCGCAGAGGTCATACGGTCGGTCGTTATCAGGCGCGTAGCCTGATGCAGGAAGCCGGTGTTGCCTGCCGACAGCGTCGCCGCTACCGGCATACGACGGACAGTGACCACGGGCTGCCAGTGGCTCCCAACCTGCTCAAGCGGCAGTTCACGGTGCCTGAGCCCAATCAGGCGTGGGTGGCCGACATCACCGCCATCTGGACCCTGGAAGGCTGGTTGTACCTGGCGGCCGTGCTGGACCTCTACGACCGACAGGTCATCGGCTGGGCCATGGCCGACCACATGAAGACGTCACTCACCCTGGACGCCCTGGAGATGGCAATTGGCCGCCGGCGACCTCCCCGAGGCGTGCTCCACCACTCGGATCGCGGCAGCCAGTACGCCTCCCGTGCGTATCGTGAACGACTGGTTAAGCACGGGTTCCTGGCCTCCATGAGCCGCATCGAAGGGGAACTGTTGGGACAATGCGGTCATGGAGCGCTTCTTCGGCTCTCTAAAGAGCGAATGGCTGGAGGGGCAGCGGTACTGGACCCGCCTGTCAGCGAGGCGCGACGTCGTGACTTATATCGAGATGGAGTACAACAGCTGCCGGCTCCACTCGACCCTTGGCTACCACGCGCCGAGGGAGATCGAGAAAATCGCGGAAGCAGCTTAATAAAAGTGTCCGCTACGACTTGACCAGAACAATGGGTCTGGGTCCAGCGGGTACGGCCTTTAGGCCAGTGATGACCGTGGCGTAGCACAAAGGCGTTCAGCTGCTGGCGAGCCTTGCGCTCCTGAGCCTTCATGTCGTCACGTGCTCGGGTCAGGTCGCGCATGGCTTCCTGTTCGGTATCCGGAACCCAGACCGGCGTCAGGTCGCCACTGCGAGCCAGGCGCGCCAGTTTGATAGCATCACGCCGATCCGTCTTGATCCGCTCACCAGGTGCCTTCGGAATTCGCGAAGGCGCCACCACCTGGACGTCATGACCACTGGCCAGCAGTTGACGGTACAAGCCATAGCCGCAGGGGCCGGCTTCATAGACAAACTGGAGTAGGCCCCCGCCATACCGCTCACTGAGCTGTTGAATCTTGCGCTCGACCCGCTTGGGCGTATTGGCAATCTCACCTTCATAGCACGGCTCCTGCCGACCGGGTTCGGCCACGGCGATCGCCACTGTCTCCTTGTGGACATCCAGGCCTACGTACGCGGCATGAACTGTCGGTTGCGCCGTTTCGATAGAAGCGCCGGCGGTGTGAAGTGACGCGTGTTCAACGTTAAACTTGGTCATGACCTGCCCTCCTCAATGTGGCTCTGCTGTTGATGGATGTCCGTCCCCAACACTAACCCACGATCGTTGAGGACGGGCAGGTCAAAACATCATGTCTAGCCCCCGTCCGCCCCGATCGCCACCTCCAGCGGCTTAGCTTTCTCGATGCGTTCGCGTCGCTTAGCATCGTGAGTCGCTTCCCAGAGGTCCACCTTCTGCTGCAGGCTCAACCAGAACTGTGCAGAGTTACCGAAAACGCGGGATAGCATTAGCGCGGTATCAGCGGTGACAGCCCGCTTATTGCGGCACAGCTCGTTCACAAGCCGAGGGCTCACACCCATCTGGTCAGCAAGCTTGGTCTGAGTCAGTTCCAGCGGCTCAAGGAACTCATGGGCCAACATCTCCCCTATAGTCGTAGGCTTACGCTTGGTCTGAATCATGGCAATCACCTGTAAGCATGAGGGTCCAGATAAAGGTTGTGGGCTTTCTCGCCGTCCCATTCAAAGATCAGGCGATACTGCTTGTTGACTCGGATGGCGCATTTCCCTGCCAGCTTGCCCACTAAGTGCTCAAACCTATTCCCAAGCGGCACACGGAGGTCGTTCTCATCCACGGCGGCATCAATGATGTCGAGCTTGCGCGTCAGTGCCGACTTGATGACATCCGGAATCTTCTTGTTCCCCTTGCCGGTGACAAAGAAATCAGCTAACCATGGATCGCGAAAGCTTTGGATCATCCCTTTACCCCTTTTTATTCCATTATACCGCCACATGGAATGGTGCGTCAAGTTACGCCAGCCAGTCAATGTCTTCTCTTCCCCCTCTCACCTGGATGACCATCCCCTCACACCTTGGTCGGTGTAGGTACCCTGCGGATTCTGGATGGCGGGAGCCTATCAACGTCTAATTCTGAAATTCCATCACTGTGGCCACTTTCCGGTGATGCGATGAATAGGTAAGCGCTCCAGCAACCCCATCTTCTAGAACTGACTGGCGCCGGCCACATTGGTGACCTCTGATCATTGGAGGACACCATGAACAACCTGACCTCAACACAGGCTTTCTGGCTGGGCGTAACCGGCTGCTGAACACATCTTCCGCGGAAGGCGTTGGCCGGTGACATTAGGTGCCCACGTAACAATAGATGGGTACCTATTCATGACGTCCCCAAACACCGAGCGTGAGACCCGTCGCCGCCGTCGCTACGCCCCGTCGTTCAAGGCCAAGATCGTCGCGGCCTGCCTGCAGGGCGATACCTCCATTGCCCAGGTCGCCCTGCAGCATGGGCTCAACACCAACCTCGTCCAGACCTGGATCCGCAAGGCCAAGCGGCAGAGCCAGCTACCGGCAGTGCCGGACTTCGTCCCCGCCGGTGCCGCCAGCAGAGGCCAGCCTGCCAACACCGCCCTCCACCGCTGGCGAGATTTGCATCGAGCTGCCCTCATCACGGGGCACGATCACCGTGCGCCGGCGGTGGTGCCCGGTCGCTTACCATGGGCAAGATTCTGGCCAACCTGTCCATTCAGCACACCATGCAAACCTCAGCGTCGTTCCCCTACGCAGCATCAACTCAGGTGTGAGATTGAACAAAAGGGTTGACATCAGAAAATCACCATATAAGGTATAAGCAAGTCGCCATCGCACTGATCGGTGACAACCCGGTAGCTGGCCGGGCTAAACGAATCAGCAAGATTCCTGAACGGCCGGCAGCAACCATTGCTCTTCGCCGTACCAACTTTGACTCTGGTGGGTAACAGCCCGCATCAACAGTGTCAGAGCTAAAACTGCCTATCATGCCTCACTGGCATACGCCTGACGTACAGCTCGGCATGGATCTCTCCCTTATGGTGGTTGTGACGTGGCATTCTTTACGTCGGCATTTACCCTTTTATCCTGCTTACGCGAACCACAGAACGGCTACGATTCCATTGCCGTTTTCAGGCAGTTTGCAGTGATGTTGAGTGAATCTCCCCAGGCCTAGCCCACCCTCACTGCGGCGTGGACTGACGAGATCGCTGCGACCGCAGCGAGTGATCTGAACAAACAAATAAACCGGCTTATCACTCGATGTCGGTCAAATCAGCGGGTTAGCTGATTCGTCTTTGCCATCATGCGCCTGGCCCACCCAAGGGTGAGGCAAGGCGCTCCGCCAGATCGCTCATTCGCCACACCCCCTCAGTCGCCTTTCTTGTGATGATATCGGTCCCGCAAGGACCTTAAACTGCCTCAGAGCACCTCTGGGTACCTCGCCCTTCTCAGGCCACCGGTTGATCATTTTCACCGCTGGCACTCGCCGCTCGTGCGTGCAATGACGCTGCCACTCTGCCTGACGGCAGGGTGGCCTCGCGCCACTTCTCCATGCCCCGCCCCTTCCCTGCCACTTGCGACTCACCGCATCGGCCCACGGGATCACGGGACGCATCATCATGTCTGCCAGCCCCCACCTGATCAGCGACGGTATGGACCACAGGACCAACCGTCATGCCATCCGTCTATCCACTCGTTGGTGACGACGTCCCCCTCCCTGGCACCTGTTGTCCCAGCTCACCTGACGGCGCGAGCCAACCAGCAGGTCTGATGAATGGCCCGCCTCGGAACTGGCCAGTGCCGGCGTGGGCGTCCGGCCCAGGGAACCGTATGTGAAAAAAAATTTGCTGCGCCGTCACAAAACCCAACTCGGTGACCCCTGTATAGAAGTACGCCACATCAGAAGGACACCCTCATGAGCATTGTTCACCGTCGCCGCCAGCGTCTGCCAGACGCGACCCATACCCCAGACCCTGCCGAGGCCACGCTGGCTCGAGGCGCTCTGTCCGCCCGCCATGTGTCGGGAGAGCGACGTCTTCACCACCCCTCCTGGGGGCTTGCCCCTTATATCAAATAGGCAACGGGAGAGAACGACATGCAGATCGCGAAACGTCCGATCCATAAAAGCGCCTGGGGCACACCGGTCGAGATCAGGGTCGTTGAGGTGAGCGACTGCGCGGAGATCCGCGCCCACGCCTCACCGTATGGAGGCACAGCCCTTGAGCTCGACACGACACCCTATTTTCTGGATGGGGGTGGCCAGGAGCTAGAGCTCATCAACCCATCTGTCGTGGTTCGTGAGCTCGAGCAGTATGGCGCCCCCGGTGTACGCAGCATTGTGGGCCATGTGATCGATCGAGCAGCACTGAAACCCGGCGAGGAAAAATTCTGGGGATTCTATTTGGGAAAAATTGTCCCAGCCTGCCTGGGCAGCAACGAAAAGGGAGAGCAAAAACGTCTCAGACAATCTTGCATCCAGACACTATTGAAGCACGATACGCTGCTCGACTTCGTCACTCATGTCGTTCTGCCAGGGGAAGATATGGCGAAACCGAATGCCTATAAAAAGCTTTTCAACAATGCATTTTCAAACCGGACCATTGAGCATGATATGACCGCATTACGAAAGAAGGGGATCCTTCCGACATCGGATGCAGCACATAGGAAAAAAGCACACGCCACGTCAGAGGAAAAGTCAGAGAACACAACAATCTCAGCTAAAGATGGCGAGGAAAAATGCGACAACGTAAAGAATGAAAGAGACGAAAAAACGTCACAAAATACAATGAATTCAATCCCAAAGGAAGAGTTTATTGACCCGGACAGTGAGGATCAGAACATCACACCATCGTATCAACATCATATTAACACAGTGATTAATAAACATCTGGGACTTAATCTATAAACCATCCGCACCATGGATCTCGTGGTGTAGCCATACGCTGCTGAACATCGGACAATGGCGCACTGATGTGATCCATGGATTTTCTCATACGTTGGCAAGGAGGCTTGAATGAACAAGACGCCGCAACCCCCTGGGTGGATCATCGAGCGATATGAGCGGATCGTCGATTCCCATGGCATGGAGGCCTCCCTGCGCCCCCTTTTCATGGGAGTCATCAGTGAGATGCTCCCCCCACCCACACGTCCCGATCTACAGCAGGCGGCTGAGCTGTATGCCCAGGACCATGCGATGCCGATACCGGCAGAGTTAGTCACCGCCTTTGACAATCTTACGTCACTGTCGTCGACCCCCTGTACCACGACGGGAACTCAATACCCGCTCTGGTATGCGCTGAGCCAGCCACGATTCCTCAATCGGCACCACGAGGACGCGCTCACGGCCAGACGCTTGCTCAGAGATTGGTTCACCCCCGTCATCCGCGGCGCCGTGCCCGGCATCTATGGCACCCAGGTCCGCCATGTCCGCGACATCCTGGTTCTGGTGCTGGATCATGCCGAGCTACATGGGATGTCGCTTTCAAGCTATGACGACGTCATTCGCATCATGGGGCATCCCGTGATGCAGACGCAGCGGCAGGATGCGAGTCGCCAATACCAGACACTGTATGAGCTGTACGAGGAGCAACGGCGTCCCGGTATACGTGTCGGTGCCGACCTCTCCGGTTACCAGCGATCACGTCGCGTCTCTCAGCGCCCCAGAAAACTCAACGGTTACCAGGTATCACGTCGTGAACAGATCGCCGATGCGCCACTCGCCCCACAGCGCCGGGTCACGGATACCCCCAGCAGGGACCGGGCCTCGGACGAGGGTCAACTCGACAAGGAACTGAGCGAACGCGGCTATCGGTATGCCCGTCACACCGCACCACATCGTGAGACGGCCGATACCCCCGACCAGACCATCCCCGTGATCGAGCGATCTACACCCTCCCAGCTGACCCCCGCCGACGACCGCCGCGCGGCGCGCCAGGCGGTGCAGATGGCCGCGACCCAGACATTGGCCACGCAGGAAGACGTCCATCGACTGACACCAGGGCAAATCCGGCAGGTTCTCAGCCTCGACCTGCCGCCCGCCGAATGGGCCCTGACACGGTTGCTGCTGGTCACGGGTATGCCCGTCCGTCGCCTGGTCACCCTGCAGCGCAAATCTCATGACAGCGCGCCAACCGACGATGACCCTGCTGACCCTCCTCGATGGCATCCGACCTCGGCCACCTGGCGCTACCGACTCCGGGATGGGCCCAGCCCGGGACAAGACGGCGGCACCGCACACCAGTGGGTGACACTGGGTTTGCCTACCGAGGTGAATGACGCCCTGCTCAGCGTGGACGAAGAGACGCCGTTGGCCGGCAGCGTTGCCCACCTGAATCGAAGGCTTAAGCGACACTTTCGGGACGCGCCAGGCCTCACCCCCACGGCCGAGCGACTTGCGGCAACGTCGCCACTGCTCATGGGCAGCCTGGCCCGTGACAACCACTCCCTACTGACGTTGAGAGGCGAGTATGGCCTGCTCCATTCAGCTCCCGCCGCCTACCGACAGTTAGACCGGGACCCGCTGCAGCAGCTGTTCGACGCCGGCATGACCCGATGTGAGGTCCTGACGCCCTCGTCACCACCGGCGCTCGCCAGCAGCGACTATGTGGGATCCAGCCGAGCCCTGGCCGCCTCGGCCTGGCAACCGTGGACGACTCGCCTGCAAGACGCCATCGAGCAAGCCCGTGAGCCACTGGAAACGTGGTTGCGACCGGATCCCCTGCCTATCGCGTCAGTCGTCGACTATGTCCAACTGACTGCCGCCTATGCCTATCTCGGATGGCTGTTGGCAACTGGCGCGAGGCCCGCTTCCGCGAATGCGCAAGGCATGATCACGGGCACTCGGGCCTGGATCCGTGACAAGGGGTCGCGCCGGGGCACAGAGAGCCGAGTCATTCCTGTTGACGCTAGCATCCTGCAACAACTGGCGTCACACAGAACACTGGTGGAGAAGACGATCCTGCTGATGGAACGACACCACACCCCGATCGATGACCAGCGACGCACCGACCAGCAGTGGCCGACCTGGATCTACCTGACGCATCACCGTCAGCCCCAGTGTCGGATTCGCGCGATTCACCACGGCGACTTCCGGCAGGTGCTATCCAGACTGCTCAACACTGAGCCCCTGTCAGAGGCGCTGCTGCCGGCTGATAACGCCACACGGCACAGCCTGACGACGGCGCTGTATCGGGCCATCCCGGAGGCTGAGCTGGACGCGCATGCCGGCCACGCCAGGATAGGCCGCGACCGGACCCATCCCCGGGCCAACGTATCCCTCTATCAAAGCCAGGCCTGTCAGCAACATATCAGCGCATGGCTGAAGGCCACCGGCTACCAAGTCCTGAATATGGAGACAACACCATGGCAATGACGCTGTCGACGCCCCTACTCATGGGGCAGTTGGTGACCCTCGGCGCAACGGTGTGCCGGGCACAGCGGCGTGACGAGACCGAGCGATTACTCGATATGATCATGGCGTATCAAGCAGAGGGACGTCTGGCACTCAAGAGCGACCAGGTCGACGCACTGGTCTCTGCCTATCGCGATGCTCGCAAGGCCGCGGGACAGTCCTACCGACTGGCCGATTGCCGCCGGCGCGTGACAGAGGTGCTCGAGGCACTCAATGAACTCCCCTACTGCCATAATGTCTTGCCCACCACCCCACAGCCGCTGCATCGTCCGACGGCGATGCCCCAGCGGGGCGAGCAATTACAGGATATCGAGGAAGCCAAGTCGCTCCGTGCCGGTCTTTTGCAGTGGTGTCGTGAAAGTGAACATCCCGATGGCTGGCTACTGACGATGGCGCTGTCGCTGGCGTCGCGACTGGGCATGGGGGAGCGCGTCATCGTCTCGACGCTGGCCATGCTGCGCTATGAGATGGTGGCGAAGGATTCCTGGCTGTCGATTCCGACGCAACCCATCGAGTTACCCCAGGTGGGACGCTACGCCCTGCAGGTACCGCATGATGTCTGGCAGGCACTGCGTGCCATCCGGGCTCGGGCACCATCCCGGGCCCCTGACACGCTGCTGGTATTCTCAGCGCGAGAGGCTGAGAAACCCTTGCACAAGCGTGAATCGGTAGTGCGC
Organism: Halomonas sp. G15; assembly: GCF_021282295.1. NCBI lineage: Bacteria > Pseudomonadati > Pseudomonadota > Gammaproteobacteria > Oceanospirillales > Halomonadaceae > Halomonas > Halomonas sp. G15. The sequence continues at coordinate 11,092 of NZ_JAJSPA010000058.1, forward strand.
CAACGTCTGAACAAGGCGTACCAGGCCTACCAAAAAGCGTCCCGACGCGAGGGCTCACTACTCATGCCGCGTCACTGCATGAGCTGGTATACCCTGGCACGAGCGGCACGCTATCTCCCGGTGTTTGCCAAGGTGCCGCCGCTATGGGCCACACTGCTGACCCGCTACCCATTACCCACCAGCACCACCCGCACGCTGCTGGGCAGCTCTCGGTGGGAAGACGAACCGGATACGCTCAATACCACCCGTACCAAAATGCCTGTCATCGCCCAAGCACCGGAAGCCCTGACACGCCCTGCCGGGAGCTGGGAGCGACCGACGGCATCGCTGCCCGACGACTGGGCACGTCAATTGAAAAACACCATCAACCAGTGTCTCAATGCCATCCTTTCCGAAGTCGGCACGCCCTATACCAAAGCCGCGCACCGACAGAGGACCGAAACCATCATCACTCGCTACCAGCGGCACGTCACCGAGTTAACCAACACCGAAACCAGTTATGTGCATCTGCTGCTGGATTGGGCCTATGACCTGCTCTGCTGTCAGAAGGCCTACAAGTGGAGTACGGTCAGGACGTATCTTTCTCGGCTGAGTCATATGAGCATTCTCGAAAACCCCGCCATTCTGGATCTGCAAGAGTGGGATGATGATACCGTCGAAGATATTCAGCTAACGTTGCTGCAGGAGATACGCCTGGAAGCCAGCACACGCGCTGACACCTTGATGCTACTCCGGCGTTTCTTCTCGTTTTGTACCGAGTTGGGTCTTCTGGACGGACTGCATTTGCCGCAGGCGAACATCGACGTCCCCATGAGTACGCTGCGCACGGAGATCATCTCCCCGCGTGATGCCGAGCTGATCTGGAAACAGTTGACCCATGCCGGCGTCATCGGCTCCACCAACCAGATGTATGCGCTGATGCTGGCACTGGGCTGCTATGGCGGGCTGCGCATCGGCGAAGTCGCCAACCTGACCCTGGCAGATATTCAGATCGAGCCCTGGGTAGGATTTTCCGATGACTTCATGAATGACGCGATGTCAGATATCGCGCCAATGGATGGCGCGACAGCCTGCTGGATCATCGTGAGAGGCGGAAAGACGCCTGCTGCCAGACGGCGCGTTCCATTCCATGTGCTGGCTTGCCGGGACGTCATTCCCACCCTGAATGATTGGATACAGGAACGCCGCCGACAATGTCCCGCGTTACCACTGAAAGATATCGCGCTTTTCGGGCCTAGGGGACAGCCGGATGCGTACAGCAAGGAGGCAATTGGACGCGCTATCCTGCCGATACTCAAGGACGGCTTAGGGCAACGCATCGATTTCCACAGTCTGCGTCATGCCGCGGTCAGTTGGCTGTTGCTGAGACTACACGCCGCCCAGCACCACGACTTTGCTGAAAGCTTATCGTATCGTTTTGATGAGTTGCTTCAGGTCGACCGCTGCCAGGAAGTGCTGGATCACTTCTGCTCAGCTGGAGGTGATGGCATTCTGCAGCGAGGCAATCTTTACGAAGCGGTGGCCAAGTGGATCGGTCATCGCCACTCCGGCACGACGCTTCTGCACTATGCTCATACGCTGTCGATCATCCATTCCGACATCCTGAAGCGATCTTGATGACAGCACCTCGTGTCAGATTATATGTGCCGGTGACCCGCCCCTGCGTGACAAGTAGACGATCACCATGAAGCGATCCCCGGTGGTGGGGGGAGTATGGAGCGCTGGTCGCTTTACAAGCCAATAGCTCGCTGCTACTGTATGAATGTCGAGTCAATTGCTCGAACGGGATTGACAGCCCGAAAACACAAAGGCGCACTAGCGCCACTGATATGGTAGGCGCATTTCTGTGTCTGCCATGACTATGGCGGCGGTGCGTGGGAGACCCTAGGGTCTGCCGGGTTCCTTTGTGTCCGGTCTGTCAACCCGCGTGCCGTCGCCTCCATTGATTGACAGCAATGTGGGCGACTTCATATCACAAAGGAAGTCACACCCATGATTTACCCCATCCCTCTCCCCCACCGCAGCAATCGCCGGGCGCGTGCTGCCGCCCACCGCGCCATGGCCATAGCCGCGCTTACCTCCAACAGCAGCCTGGGGGTGCGTTACCGCCGCTACCACGCCCATATGCGCAAGGCCGAGGCGCTCTCCCGCGCCGCCGATGCAATCGCCCTGGAGGTGGTGCAGGAGGTCAGCGAATGAGCCCGCGTGTCGATGCCGCCACTACCCTGCCCTGCCCGCAACGACGCAGCAGCGATCCGTTGTATCGCATGATCGCCGAAGCGCTCGACCATCAATTGCTGTGTCATGCCGAGGCCGATGCCAGCTTCACCATTCCCGAAGTACGCGATCAGTTGCTCAAGTTGCCGGAACTGGAGGACATTGACCCTATCCAGCTGCGTTATCGCGTTCGCGACAGGCTGCGTACCCTGGAGACCCACCAGCTGGTCAGAGAGATCGGGGTGCGTGGAAAGAACCGGCCACTCTACCGAATGCAGCTGGATGGGACTGCGCATCACGATGAAGGCTCGGCCAGTTCTGCCACCCCACATGATGCCGGCGCCCCCTCCTCCTCACCACCTGACTCACTGCTCGCGCATCTGGAGCAGGAACGCCATCGCCTACAGACCGCCATGCAGGTCGCCATCAGCGAGGCGGAGCACTACAAGCGCCTTATCACGGCATTCCCCGACGCCCGTCGACAGATCTCGCCACTGCTGGAGAGCGCTATCGAGCGCAGCGGACGCCTGCAGGGTCAGTGGGACGCCAATCTGAAGGTAAGGCAGACACTCAAATCGATGGTGATTACCACTGGCAAGGCTGTCGAGGAGGGGCACTCATGAAACTCCCTTCCTCACCCCAAGACACTGGCCGCGAGCCCTTGCCTCCGCTGCGCCCCTGGCAGTCAGCATGCCTCGATCAGGCGCTTGAGACGTTATCGCCCCGGCATCCTCACTTCCTCTGCCAGGCCACGCCGGGAGCCGGCAAGATGCGTCTGGCCGCCGAACTGGCCAAGGCGTTGATGGCACGAGGGGATATTGACCATGTGCTGTACTGCGGTCCTACCCGGGCCGTGGTGAAAGCCGCTGTCGAGACGCTACAGGCGGTACTCGATCGCCCCATGCACGGCCAACTCGGCGCCGCCGGTGCAGGGTTGACCTATCACGCGCTCCCCGGACGCCTGGACGCCCTCAAGCATCTTGGCCATCGCTACCGGGTTCTGCTGATCTGGGACGAGAGCCACCATGCCGCCGGGCATATCGGCGGTGAGGGTCCCAACCAGTGGGGCATGGCGTTGATGGCGCTGGAACGCCAGATGACCTACACCATGGCCCTGTCGGGCACGCCATGGCGCACCGATGGCAGCTGCCTGCCGCTGCTGCGCTATCTCGAGGTGGCCGATGCTCCACCTGAGTCCGAAGCGACGTTGCCTGCCTATCCGGCAGGTTCAGCCAAAAGCGGCTCGGCTGCCTCGACAACTCAGATGCTGCTGCCTGACTTCGTGTATACCCTGCAAGACGCCATCCGTGACGGGGTCTGCCGTTATCCGCGCGTACAGCTGGTTGATAACCGTGCCATCGAACTGACGGGCTTTCATCCTCGCACCGGACGACGGGAAACGCATTCCTATACCAGCATTCCCCAGCTGCTGCGCCACCCCGCCATCGACTATGGCAGCCTGGTCCGCCTGGATGCGCCCATGCAGCGCGTGCTGAACCTCAGTCGCGAGCAGCAGGGAAAACGCATGAAAAACCCTACACCGCGAGAATGTCTGCGAGGTAGGTCTCATCCAGCGCGGCTTTCTTCTGCTTTCGCCGAATACCGCCTTTGAAACGGGTCTCCCCTTTCAGGTAATTCAA
>NZ_JAJSPA010000059.1:0-14044 GCF_021282295.1 Halomonas sp. G15
AGAAACGCTTCACGAAGTAGTGGTGGCGAGGCGAGGGGTTCTTCTTGGTCGGGTGCATCAGCCGCTCCACGGCAGCGGCAAAGCTGGGGGCCTGCTGCAGCGACGGCCAGTTGGCCAGGACCACCACCGACAACGCACGGCAGAACTGACGGTACTCCGCCAGCGTCAAACGCATCAGGTGTCGCTGCTGCGTCGTGGCTTGTAGTGGCCACTTGTCCGTGCGAATCATCGTTCGAGCCATGCGAAAAGCCTAAGTCATTACCTGATATTTATCCAGTATTTTCCTTGACGTTCGCCAAGGCTCGCCGCTTAACTAGCGCATCACGCTTTGCGTCGATACGTAGGATGCGCGGCTGACTTGCTCAAGGCACCACTACCACCGGCACCGGGATGCGGGCCAGCAGGTCGGCATCCTGTTCGAGCAGCGCAACAAGGCGCTTACGCGTGATGGCCAGGGCGCCGCGGCGGGCGCGGGCCAGGAAGCGTTCCAGCGCCGACGCGTCCATGGAAGCCAGCTCCTCGCGACCCAGGAACAGCGGGTGGCGACGCACCGCCTCCTCCGGCGTCTCGCCCCAGGGCAGCACCGGCGCCTCGCCGCGGAAGTAACGCAGCGGCCCCGGTTCCGGCGGGTGGCGCTCATCCCAGATGATCACCGTGCAGGGCGCCTCCAGGATCAACCGCCGGCTGGTGGAGCCCAGCCGGCTGCCCCAACGCGCCGACAGGCCCGCCTTGCCCAGTACCAGCACATCGCCGGGTGACGCCTCGGCCAGGGCCTCGCTTGCCACCTGCCCCCGGCTGACCTGCAGGCGATGGCGCAGCTCCCTGCCAGCCGCGGCCTGGTGAAGCGCCCGCTCCACCCGGTGCACCTGCCGGGTCAGGCTCGACTCCATAAGCGCCAGGCTGAGCGGTCGCGCCACGCCACTGCTGGCGCCCACCTCCCGGGAGAACGGGAAGGCGGCACAGTGCAGCAGGTCCAGGTCCTCGACAAACAGCGCCACCAGCTCGGCACGCGCCTGCTCGGCCAGGGCCGCCGCTGCCTGCAGCGCCGCCAGCCCCTGGCGGGAGTCATCCAGCAGTGCCAGCACACGCAGCGCATCGGCACCTACCACCGGCTCCAGCGGGGCTTTAGTTTCATGAGGCATCGTTTCATGGGGCATCACTTCACGAGGCATCGCCGCCCTCCTCGCCGCCGTCGGCGGCATCCTCCTCGTCATCACTGGAGGCGGCCTTGACCACGGCCTGGAAGGCCGCCAGGCGCGCCTGGACCCGACCGTTCAGGCTCTCCGCCGGGAAGTTGCCCTCCGCGTCGGCCTCGCCCAGTGTCTCGCCGGTGAGCAAGGCGAGTGCCTCATCCACATGGCGCACCGCGTAGATTCGAAACGTGCCCGCCTCCATCGCCTCGCGCACCTCGCGCTTGAGCATCAGGTGCTCGACGTTGGTGGCCGGCAGGATCACCGCCTGGCCACTCAGTTCGCCCCGGGCTCGGCAGACATCGAAGAAGCCCTCGATCTTCTCGTTGACGCCACCCACCGCCTGCACCTCACCGTGCTGGTTGATGGAGCCGGTGACCGCGAACGACTGGTCGAGCCCCACCCGGGTGATCGCCGAGACCAGCGCACACACCTCGGCCACCGAAGCGCTGTCCCCCTCGATGCCGCCGTAGGACTGCTCGAAGGCGAGGCTCGCCGACAGCGATAGCGGCGCCTCCCGGGCATAGCGCCCGGCCAGGTAGCGTGACAGGATCATCACCGCCTTGGAGTGTATGCGTCCACCCAGGCGCGCCTCGCGCTCGATATCCACCACCTGGCCACTGCCGGGGCGTGCCGTGGCGGTGATGCGGGTGGGCTGGCCGAAGGCGAAGTCCCCCAGCGCCAATACCGAGAGACCGTTGACCTGCCCCACCACGCGCCCCTCGGTGGCGATCATATGGGTGCCGCGGGTGATCTGTTCATGGCTGCGCTCGCGGATGCGCCCGGCCCGCCACAGCTGCTGGGCCACCGCCTTCTCCACGTGCTCACGCTGGATCACGCTGGAACCCGCCACGGTCGCCCAGTGATCGGCCTCCATCAGCAGGTCATGCAGGTCGCGGTGGCGCGCGGTCAGGCGCTGCTGGTCGTCGGCCAAGCGGCTGGCGCGCTCGATGGTCGCCGCCACGCCGCTACGATCCAGCGGCGCCAAGGCCGCCTCCCGGGCCAGGGTGGCGATCATCCGTGCATAGAGGGCGAGGCTCTCCTCGTTGCGTTCTAGCTCGTCCTCCAGGTCTACCTGTACCTTGAACAGCTCCAGGAACTCCGGGTCGTGCTCGCAGAGCAGGTAGTAGAGCAGCCGCTCGCCGAGCAGCACGATCTTGACGTCCAGCGGTATCGGCTGGGGCTCCAGGCTCACGGTGCTGATCAGCCCGTAGGCCTGCTCCAGCGATTCGGTGCGAATCTCGCCGGCATGCAGCACCCGCTTGAGGGTCTCCCAGGCGCCGGGCTGGGTCAGCAGCCCGCGGATATCCAGCACCAGATAGCCGCCGTTGGCGCGATGCAGGGCGCCGGCGCGGATCAGCGAGAAGTCGGTGAGCAGGGTGCCATTGTGCACATGGTGTTCGATGCGCCCCACCAGGTGCTGGTGGCCCGGCAGGTCCTGGTAGATCACCGGTGCGCCTTGGGTGTCGGCGTTGTCGACCAGAAGGTTGATGTAGAACCGACTGAAGATCGCCTCCGGCGGTATCTCGGGGTCATCGGCGGTAAAGGCCTCGGCGTGCTGCAGGATCGCCTCGCGGATTGCCGTCAGATGGGCGATGACGCCCTCCTCGTCCGCATAGCGCTCCTCCAGCTCCGCGAGCGGCGCTCCGATGGCGCTCTGCAGCACCTCCTCGTTGAGCTGCTGGACCTGCTCACGCAGCTCCTTGGCAAGGCGGGGCATGCGGCGGATCGTCTGGGTCAGCTTGCGCTGCAGAATCTCCACCGTATGCTCGATGCGCTCGCGCTCCTCCTTGGGCAGCTTCTCGTACTCCTGGGGCGACATCATCTTGTCATTGTCGCCGTCGGCGGGGGCGAAGGTGAAGCCGTTGGGGGTGGAGAGCAGCAGCACGCCCTGCTCGCGGGCCTCGCGGCGGATCGCCTCGATGGCATCACGCTGGCGCTCGCCCATGGCCTGCTTCATCTCCTGCAGGCGATTCTGGTACTCGTCGCTCTCGAACACCGCCGGGATCGCCCCACGCAGCTCATCGGTCAGCGCCTCGATATCACCGCGCAGCTGGCGGCCCAGCCCCGGGGGCAGCTGCAGGTAGAGCGGTACCGAGGGATCCTCGAAGTTGTAGAGGTAGCACCAGTCCGGTGGCGACGGGTCGTTGCTCGAGCGCTCGTTCAGGTAGCGCCCCACCAGATTGTGTTTGCCGTGCCCCGGCTGGCCGAGCACGAAAAGGTTGAAGCCGTCGCTGCGGATCGCTGTGCCGAAGGCCAGCGCCTCACGGGCCCGCTCGTGGCCGGCCAACAGATCCAGCGACTCCAGTTCGCTCGAGACCTCGAAGGTGAACGCCTCCTCCGAACACGCCTGAAACACCTGCGTCACGCCAAGCGGCTCGACCATCATCCTCTCCTGTTCCAACATCCATGGCTGATAGAACAACCATGGAGCAGGAGCGGGCTTGCCGCCAGCACCCAGGTCAAGGTGTTAGACTGAAATTATGGCCAAAGCTCAGGAGACAGGCATGCCCCAGGCATCCATCCATCTCACCACCAGCATCGAATACCTGAGAGAGGCCCTGCCCGAGCTGCAGTCAATCTATCTGTTCGGCAGCCAGGCCACGGGCCGTGCAACCGAACAGAGCGACGCAGACATCGCCATCCTGCTGCCCAAGCCGCTGAGTGCCGCCCGGCGTTGGGCGCTGGCCGGTGAGCTCGCCGAGCGTCTGCAATGCGAAGTCGACCTGATCGACCTGCGGCAGGCCTCTACGGTGCTCCAGCAGCAGGTGATGAGCGAAGGTAGACGGCTCTGGTCATGCGGGTCAGAAGCCGACGAGTTCGAGCTGATGGTGCAGAGCGAATACTGGGACCTCGCCATCCAGCGGCGGGGACTGATCGATGACATCAAGCAACGAGGCAGCGTGCATGGCTGATGACGTCCTGTTGAACAAGGCAGCCACCATCGAACGTTGCGTGGCACGTGCTCGGGAGGAGTACGCCAAGGACCCTGACACTTTTCTGGATGACCTGACCCGTCAGGACGCCGCCATCCTGAACCTGCAACGGGCCTGTGAAGCCACCATAGATGCCGGCAACCGGCTGATACGAACACACCGGCTGGGGCTGCCCCAGGGCGCCAGGGATGTCTTCAACATCCTGGCGCGTGAGAAAGTCATCGATGGAAGCCTGGCCACTGCCATGAAACAGATGACCGGCTTTCGCAATATCGCCGTTCACGATTACCAGGCGGTGCAGATCCCCATTGTGGTCGCCATTATCGAAAAACATACCAACGACCTGCTGGCCTACGCCAGACGCCTGATCGAGCTGGCCTAGCAAGCAAACGGAAATCATGGCCCAAGCCCAGGAGACAGGCATGCCCCAGGCATCCAACCATCTCACCACCAGCATAATGCCTGCTTCACCCGCGATCCCATCGAAAGATTACCGATCGGTAATTTAATCCGTTAATCTAAACTTAGCCGCTAGAATAGTTACCGATCGGTAATTATTTCGTTGCGAGGCACCGGAATCCTGGCTACAATTACCGAACGGTAATCACATGCAGGTTTCCATGCCGACCACCGACCCCCTCACTCCCCAGGCCGCCACCATCCGCGACAGCGAAGAGCTCGGCAGGCTGGTGCGCCAGATGCGCACCGAGCAGGGGCTGTTGCAGATCGACCTGGCCGGGCTGGCCGGCACCGGCAATCGCTTCATCGTCGACCTGGAGCGGGGCAAGCCGACCCTGCAATTGCAGAAAGTATTGGACGTGCTGGACTTAATGGGGCTCGAGGTGGTCGTACGGCGCAAGGGCGGCAGCCACCATGGCGGGTGACGATACCCTGGAGGTTTACCACGGCGACAAGCATGTCGGTCGGCTGCATGACGCTCAACCGCTGCGCTTCGAGTATGCCCCGGCGTGGCTGGAACACCCTGAAGCAGTGAGTCTTTCACCTACCCTGCCCCTCTCGCAGCAGGTGCACGTAGGCGATGCGGTGCTGGCCTATTTCGAGAACCTGCTGCCGGAAGCCGACTTGCGTCATCACCTAGAGCTTCGCCACCACACCACTACCGTTTTCGGGCTGCTGAAAGCCATCGGCGGAGACACGGCCAGCGGTTTCACTCTGTTGCCTCCAGGGGTGACACCCGCTCCACCGCACTATCGGCCCATCAGTTGGGAAGCACTGGCGGAACACTTGCGGCACAGGGAACGTGGCCCTCTGCTCTCACAACAGGGCGAAGAGGCTCGTATCTCGCTGGCGGGTGCCCAGGACAAGTTGCTGGTGATGGTGCAGGCAGACGGAAGCCCCGCCATACCGGAAGGATCGGCACCGTCCAGCCATCTTCTCAAGCCGGACATTCGAGGCCTGGGAGGCATATGGGCCACCGCCATCAACGAGACCTTCTGCATGCAGCTGGCCGCCGAACTCGGGCTCGAAGTCGCTGAGGCTAGCTACCAGCCCGATACCCGCGCCTGCCTCGTACGACGATACGACCGGATGCCCGACGAACAGGGCAGGCTGCAGCGCCTACACCAGCTCGACTTCTGCCAGCTTGCCGGCACTCCCTCGCTGATCAAATACGAAAGTGACGGAGGCCCCGGCCTGGTGCGCTGCCGTGAACTCCTGCAGCAGGTGGGAACACCGGCCAAGGACTTGCAACGCCTGATCGCCTGGTTCTTCTTCAACCTGCTGATCGGCAACAACGATAGCCACGCCAAGAACCTCTCCATCCTCTACACGGAAGAAGGTCCGCGGTTGGCACCTTTCTACGACTTGATGAGCACGACGCTCTACAGCGGCCTCTCTCGACGCTTCGCGTTTCGCATCGCCGGTGAGGATCGCCCCGGCAGCATCGAACGCTCGCACCTCGAAACACTAGCGCGCTCAATGCAGTTCCAGCCACGCTACTTCCTGCGCCAAGGGCTTGGACTCGCCGAACGCATCCCGGCGGCCATCGACAGCACCCTCGTCGCTCTGTGCCCCCAGACTCATCAGGGCGCGGAGCGGACGCTGTTGGAGAGGTTGCAAAAAAGGCTGTTGAGCAACTGCAGGAAGCTGCCGGAACGGTGGTCGAAAAACCGATGACGCCCTAACCCCCCTTCACTGTTTTCTCGGGCACTCTATCGAGTGCCAGCCTGATCGCTCGGGTGGCCAGTTCCTGCTGCTGACATGCGATTGCCCTGGGCTCCCCAGTGAGCCTGCGGCTCACACCGCATTCCCCCATTCCCCCGTACACCTTGGACGGTGTGGGTACCCTGCGGATTCTGGATGGCTACCCTATCATTTCGGCACAATGCCGGTAGCCAAGGGTCATTCGACTGGCTGGAGCACACGCCCGCCGAATGGCATCATGCCACCACAGCAGCATCGACCTTCCCGACACGCGAGCTTCAAGGAGAGCAGCGACATGGCCCTGATCATCGGCCTGACCGGCGGCATCGCCTCGGGCAAGTCCACCGTGGCACGCGCCTTCGAGGCACTCGGTGCGCCCTGGGTGGACGCCGACGACGTCGCCCGCGAGGTGGTCGAGCCCGGCGAGCCGGCCCTGGCCGAGATCGCCGAACGCTTCGGCGCCGAGGTGCTCAACTCCGACGGCACCCTCAACCGCCGCGCGCTGCGCGAGATCGTCTTTCATAACGACAACGAGAGCGAGAGCGAGCGGCGTTGGCTGGAGTCGGTCACCCACCCGCGCATCCGCGAGCGGTTGATCGCCCATCTCGAGCGCCTCGCCGCCAGCGGAGCACCCTACGTGCTGCTGGTCTCGCCGCTGCTGTTCGAATCCGGACAGTATCAGATGGTCGACCGCGCCCTGGTCATCGACGTCCCCGAGGCGTTGCAGATTCAGCGCACCGCCGCCCGCGACGACGTCGACGAAGCCCAGGCCCGCGCCATCATCACCGCCCAGATGCCCCGCACCGAACGCCTGGCCCGCGCCGACGACGTGCTGGATAATGGCGGCAGCGAAACCGAGATGCGCCGCCAGGTCGCCGAGCTGGATCGGCAGTACCGTGAGCTGGCCCTCACCCCCCATCGCGAATAAATTCAGCTCCCACAAGACACCTTAGCGCCCCCTGACACTTACACTGATCCACCTACGGAGCCCCATGACCGATTCAAACCGCCCCCTGGAAGTCGCCTGCCCCCAGTGCCGCAAGAAGGTCGAATGGCGCGAGGACAACCCCTACCGCCCCTTCTGCAGCGAGCGCTGCCGGCTGATCGATCTCGGCGCCTGGGCCGATGGCAGCCACCGCATTGCTGGTGAGCCGGCCATGGACGAGACCGAGATCGACGAGATGATCATGCGCGCTGAGCGCGACTTCCAGGATGAGCAGTAGTCATGACGGCGCCCCACATTCAGCCGCCGGAGTACCGCCTGCTCGCCGAGCTGGAGGCAGTCTTCGACGCCCTGATCGAGCGTACCGCCGAGGTCGCCGAAGCGTATGCCAGTGCCCCCGGCGCCTGCTGGATCTTCGGCGAGCCCGAGCCGGTCGAACACTCCCGTGCCGAGGAGTGGCTGCGCGGGGCACTGCAGGATGTCTGGTATCAGGATGGTCAGGACGGCCGCGCCACACGCGCGCATATCGGCCTGGTGGCGGCGAGTGAGAGCGTGATGGAGGCCGTGGCGGCGGCCAATACGGCCAAGGCCGAGTTCGCCGCCCTGACCGCCAAGATTCGCGACCAGGTGCCGGCGCTGATTCCCGAGGCCAAGGCAGTGCTCCCCTTCCGCCACCCCGCCCTGCACGACCACCTGCGCGGCGAGGGGCTCGCCCGAGTGCACCTCAAGCAGTGCTGGCGGGCCATCCCGGCAAGCGAAGCGCCCCTGGCCCGGGTGCGCCTGGCCTGGTATTCGAGCGGGCGCTCGATCAAGAAGCTCACGGTGGCCGAGGCCGAACAGAAGCTGCTGGCCCTCGACAGCGACGCACCGCATATCCGCATACAACTGCGCAAGCTGGCGGGCCTGCCCAGCGGCGAGCCTCTGGCCCAGGTGCAGCGTCAGGCGCCACTGATGCGCGCCAACCTCTTCTATCGAGAGCCCCTCGACGACGGCCGCACCCGCCGCGCCATGAATGTCGCCCTGCCGCTGTTTATCCCCGCCCCCGACGGCCGCCTGCCCGACCACAACCTCCCGCCTCTGCAGCCACCCGAGGCACGCACCCGTGCTCGCCGCCGCGACGAACGCCTCGAGGACGAGGCCTTTCTGCCAAGCCTGAGGGTCTACCGGTACCGCTGAGTTAATCGGGGACAGACCCCCAAAAGACCTGTTAAAAGACTTATAACAGGTCTAGAATGAGTTGCGTAAGCAAACAAGGAGGGTTCCTCATGCCCCACCATATCCTGGCAACAACCACCGCCAGCATCTCGGAATTGAAGAAGAACCCCATGGCCACCGTGGCAGCCGGAGAAGGCTTCCCCGTCGCCGTGCTGAACCGCAACGAGCCCGCCTTCTATTGCATTCCGGCCGCGGTCTACGAAGAGCTGTTGGAGAAGCTCGAAGATGCCGAGCTCAACCGCATCGCTGACGAGCGGCGGGACCAGCCGGAGATCTCAGTGTCTCTTGATGATCTATGAACTGCGCTTTCGGGCCGAGGCGCTGAAGGAGTGGCACAAGCTCGACGGCAGCGTGCGCGAACAGTTCAAGAAGAAGCTCCGGGCCATCATCGAATCACCGGCCATCCCCGCCTCACGCCTGTCAGGTAGCCAGAACCGCTACAAGATCAAGCTACGCAGCGCGGGCTTCCGGCTTGTCTATGAGGTACGTGACAGCGAACTGGTCGTGCTGGTCATCGCCGTGGGCAAGCGGGATCGAAATAGCGTCTATCTCAAGGCCGCCAGACGACAGTAGCACCAACCACCAGGACGTCAGCCCTCCGGCCGCACCTCTTCCGGCAGTTCTTCCCGCTCTCCCTTGTCACCGAACTGCATCCCCAACACCCGCCCATCGACCCAGCGCAGCAGCCAGAGCTGCGAGAACAGCACCAGGAAACACCAGAACAGCGCCTTGATCATGACCATACCCTCAAGAGAGGCTCAAGGGAGGCCCACGGCCTCCTCAGGCATGATCATAGACCCGAAGCCGCCAATCAGCTAGATAGCCGGCTAATAGATTTTGCACATCTGTCCGGGGCGTGGGATGAAAAAGAATATCATCCTATGATGGTGTATACCCCTTTGATTTATGGTAAGGAGCCGTCATGTCAGCAAGGTAAAGTATCATCCTCTCTTGCCTTGCCTACTCGCGGAAGAGATCAGCGTGGCTACCAGTACGAGCCAAATGCAACTCATCGCCCTCTACGCGATACAGCAGCAACCAATCGGGTTCGATGTGGGCATCTCGATAGCCCTTCCAGTTCCCCCGTAACGGGTGATCCTAGTAGGTATCTGGCAAGGGAGCTTGCTTGAGCAGCAGGCCCAGCAAGCACCGCAGCTTGTTCATGTCCTTGCCGCGCTTCTGGACCCGCTTCACATCGCGTTTGAACTGGCTGGAACGGACTGGGGTCAGCATCAGATGCCCAAGTCATCGAACAGTGCATCCGCGCTATCAAAGCGCTTGCCCTTGCCGGCTTCCAGATCTTCCAGAGCCTTGGCCGTGGTGGCGTTCGGCACCTGCACGGCAAACGGCAGGCGCTTTTCGTCGGCGATCCGCAGCATCAGCAGGCGGATGGCGTCGGAAACGGACAGACCCATGGCCTCCAGGGCGGCGGTGGCGCGCTCTTTGGTTTCACTGTCGATGCGGGCTCGAACCACGGTATCAGCACTCATGATTCTCTCCTTTTCTTGCGTAGCTACGATGTAGCTACATTATAGCTGGGCTACGCAACCTTGTCATCACCGGAGGATGACTCTCTATTTCAAGGATGACACTTTGTTTTCATCCCACACGGGGTGATCGATAGCCCACAAAAGCGCGGGGCCGGCATGGCGCCGGCTCCGATCTCACAACGACTGATTGAACCCTCCGACGATTCATTCGAAGAATAGAATCGCGGATTCTTACCCCTCTCACGCACTCTGTTGCCAGAGCGAGGAGAGCGATACCGGAGTTCGCGGTGTGCCGGTCGACTTCTGCGAGCCGGCACGGGGCGCTGCCTTGCGGCGACACCCCTGGTAGTAAACATGGCCTCGGGCGGCGATGTTATAGGCCGCGTTCAGATCGGCGTGGTAGCGCTTGCCGGAACTAAACGTACACTGGCTGTAGTTATCTCTGTCGCGCCTTACTGGCCCTGATCCGTCGAAGGCGTGGCGGGACGTACCGCGGGCATATACCGCCACATAGCGAAGCCCCACCTCGACGGCCTTGCTGTCGAGGCGTGTCACCAGTTGGCGATGAAACCAGCGGTGAAACCGCGCCTTCATCGGTGTCCGTTTTTTACCCGCTTTGGGTCGCCAGCCCTTCAGGTTTTCGACTGCAATGGCCTGGCAGTGATGATCAAGCGCTAGATTCACCAACTGCCGACTGATCTGGTGGGCTTGATTGTCTGCCAGATGGGTTAGCCGTTGGTGGTCGCGGCGGCAGAAGCCGGGCGGCAGCCGGCTTCCGTGCCGCGTGTGCTTTTTGGCGGCCTGGCGAATACGGGCCATCAGTCGACACTCCCGGTCTTTATCCGTGCGCGAGATAAAGCCGCGCGCATGGACAGTGCCTTGAGTATCAACCACCGCCCAGGTGGCCGCCGTATTAATCCCTACATCAACCGCTAATACCCGCTCAGGCGCACCTTTTACTGGCTTCGGTGGCTCGAACTGTTCCGGTAAGGAAAGCTGCCACTGTCGCCCATTCGTGGTCAGCAGTGGCGACTTGGCCTTGCCTTTCCCTCGAAACCGGCAGGTGCCTTTCAGCCCAAATCCCATCCAAATCCAGTCATTCTGCCAATGCACCTTGATAAAGGCATGGCTGGCATCGGTGTTGAGCTTGGCACACTGGCTGCCGTAAAGGCTGGGGAAGGTTTTCGTGCTGGCCGTTAGGCGCGGTGGTTTGGCGTGCGGGTGCTTGCGCTGGCCACATCGCCACTGATCGAACCGCGTGACGAAGGAACGCACCTGGCCGACCGCATCCATCAGCGCCACACGCCGGAGATACGAGGGAAATTTGTAGTAGCGGTTGGCAAAGTACGTGTAGCGAACGTGCGGTCGTTTAGCCGTTGGGTGAATCAGCGCCTCAATGACCTTTACCGCTTCATTTCCCTGCGTTGCCCCCACCGTCGGCCAGTGGGTATAGGCGACGGTCATCAGATCGCGCACCAGCCGCCGATACAGCGTCAGCGTATTCGCCAACGCCTGTTGTTGGTCGGCACTGGTGACCTGAAGGGTGAGGGTGTCGGAGCGAATAATGGCCATAATTTTACTATATATCTATCCAGTTACACCTGCAAGGCTGACGCCTTGCTCTGCCTTAACTGTCGATTCATTCAGAGAATTGAATCGCAGAATGCGGCAGATTTTTGTTCAACCCATCTTCGTGGGGGCCGGGTCGACAGGCTCCCCCGTGCTCCCATCGCCCCGCTCGACCAGGCTGTCGCGGATCTGGCGCAGCAGCAGGATATCCTCGGGCGGGGCCGCCGGTTCGGTCGGCGCCGCGGCCTCCTGGCGGCGCAGCCGGTTGATGCCCTTCACCAGCAGGAACACCGCAAACGCGACGATCAGGAAGCTGATCACGTTATTGACGAACAGCCCGATATTCAGGGTCACCGCCCCATCCGCCGCTGCCTCGACCGGGGTGGCGTAGGGCCCCTCGCCCTTCAACACCAGGAAGATGTTGGAGAAGTCGACCCCGCCCATCAGCAGGCCGATCGGTGGCATCAGCACATCATTCACCAGGCTGGTGACGATGGTGCCGAAGGCACCGCCAATGATGATGCCCACCGCCATGTCGACCACGTTGCCGCGAACGGCAAACTCCTTGAACTCCTTAAACATCTCTCGCCCTCCCTGTGGGTGCGGCCATCCCGCCGCCCCTGCGACGGTGCCGAGAAGCCAGGCCGGTTCATTATAGGTCGAAAGATGCTGGTTGCTCTCACAACCTCTCCGCCACCCGCTCCAGGATCTGCCGGCTCACCCGGCCGACCAGCGGCGTGGCGGCCTTGTTCACCGCTTTCTCCAGAAGCTTGTTGCGCAGCTTGTAGGTCAGGGTCAGGTTGACCTCGGTGCCGCCCTCCACCGGGCGCAGGCGGTAGCGCCCCTGGTTCTCCACCCCGTCCAGCGAGGCCCAGGCCAGCGCCTCCGGCGCGCGCCGCTCGGTGATCTCCACGTCGAAGTGCCAGTCGCGCCCCACGGCATGCACGTGCCAGCGGTAGCGGTCGTCGCCCAGCGCCTCGATGCTGTGGATCAGGTCGGAGTAGTCGGCGAAGTCCTCCACCCGCTCCAGCAACGCGAAGACCCGCTCCGGTGGCGCCGCGAGGATCGTGGAGTGTTCAATGGTGGCCATGGCGTGCTCCCTGCAACGGTGATCGAGCTCAGCGGCAGAGTATCGCAGCTAGCTTCGATATTGGGAAAACCAAGGCTGGGAAAATCCAGGTCTATCGCAGAGAGCCAAGGGTATTGTGGGAGCCCGATTTATCGGCGATCAGCCATCGCGCAGAATCTGCGCTCCCACAAAGGGCGACACGGTAACTGCCATTGCCTTGTTGGAATTTCAGCCATCGCCAAGCTCCACTCCCAGCGTCACAGTCAACTCATGCCCTTGCTCTGCCGCCCAGGCCAGCAGCACCTCGCGCAGCGCCTGCTGGGCGTCTCGTTCGCCGTGCACCAGGCGGATGTGCCGCGGCGGGCGGCGCACGAAGTTGAGCAGGTCGTGCTGATCTGCGTGGGCCGAGTAGCCCGAGACCGTCTCCACCCGGGCGCGGATATCGATGCGCTCGCCGTCGAGTTCCACCCAGCCGCCCTTCGGGCCGTAGCGCTGGATATCGCGCCCCGGCGTGCCGGCGCCCTGGTAGCCGGTGAACAGCACACAGTGACGCGGGTCACCCAGCATGCGCGTGAGGTAGTTGACCACCCGCCCGCCACTCACCATGCCGCTCGCCGCGATCACCACCGCCGGGCGATGGCTCTCGGCCAGGTAGGCCACCGTACGCTCGTGCTCTTCATGTGAGCTAACGGTATAAAGGTTCTCGAAGCTCAGCGGATGACGCCCGGCTTTGAGCCGCGCATGGGCCTCGGCGTCCCACCAGGGTTTCAGTTCGCGGTAGACCGCGGTGAAGCGCGCCGCCAGCGGCGAATCGACGATGATCTCCAGCTCCCGCCAGCGTCGGCTGCCCGCCTGATGGATCAGCGTCTCCATCTCGTAGAGCAGCTCCTGGGTGCGGCCGATGCTGAACGCCGGAATCACTACCGTACCGCCATTCTCCAGTGCCCTGTCGATGGCCGCCTTGAGCCGCCCACGGCGGTGGCGGCGATCCTCGTGGCGCCGGTCGCCGTAGGTGCTCTCCAGCACCAGGCTGTCGCAGCACCAGGCTGTCGCAGCCCCAGGGCGGCTCTGGCGCCGAGAGCAACGGCGCATAGGGCGCGCCCAGGTCGCCGGAGAACAGCGTGCGCTGGGTATCGCCGCGCTGCCGGTCGAGCACATCCACCTCCACATAGCAGGAACCCAGGATATGCCCGGCACGCTTGAGCTAGTCAGCCGCGCATCCTACGTATCGACGCGAAGCGTGATGCGCTAGTTAAGCGGCGAGCCTTGGCGAACGTCAAGGAAAATGCTGGATAAATATCAGGTAATGGCTTAGGCTTTTTCCATGACTCGAACCATGATTCGCACGGACAAGTGGCCACTACAAGCCACGACGCAGCAGCGACACCTGATGCGTTTGACGCTGGCGGAGTATCGCCAGTTCTGCCGTGCGTTGTCGGTGGTGGTCCTGGCCAACTGGCCGTCGCTGC
>NZ_JAJSPA010000005.1:0-123714 GCF_021282295.1 Halomonas sp. G15
TTGAATTACCTGAAAGGGGAGACCCGTTTCAAAGGCGGTATTCGGCGAAAGCAGAAGAAAGCCGCGCTGGATGAGACCTACCTCGCAGACATTCTCGCGGTGTAGGGTTTTTCATGCGTTTTCCCTGTCACCAGGTCAGCCTGCCAGAACTCCCGCGCCGAGAGATTGACCGCCACGCGCGGTGGAGAGAATCCGGCCTCCAGCCACTCACACAGCTGGCTTGCCACGAGATGCAACAGCCGCTCGCCAATGGGCAGGATCAGCCCCGAGCGTTCCGCCAGTGGGATGAACTCTCCCGGCGACACAGTGCCCAGCTCCGGGTGGTGCCAGCGCAACAGCGCCTCGGCCCCATGGACCTCGCCTGTATCACGATCGATCAGGGGCTGGAAATACACCTCCAGCCCCTCGCCGGTCTCGGCGGTGTCGCGCAGGGCAGTTTCCAGCCGCAGGCGGTCGGCGTCCTGCTGGTGCATCTCGGAGCGGAACAGGCGGTAGGTGTTGCGCCCCTCCTGCTTTGCCTGATACATCGCCGAATCGGCACAGCGCACCAGGCCTGCCGGGGTGGCTGAGTCATCCGGGTAAAGGCCGATGCCCAGGCTGCAGCCGACCCGGAATACCTGCCCCTCGATGTCAAACGGCGCACTGACGGAGTCGATCAGCCGGCGTGCCACCCGAGTCACCTCATCGAGCTCTTCGACCTCGTTTAGCAGCACGATGAACTCGTCACCGCTGAGCCGCGCCAGGGTATCGTCCTCGCGCAGGTGCGAGCGCAGGCGACGCGAGACATTGAGCAGTAGCTCGTCGCCGGCGGCGTGCCCCAGAGCGTCGTTGACCTGCTTGAAGTGATCGAGATCGAGAAAGATCACCGCCAGGCGCTTTGCCTGACGGTGGGCATGGCGGATTGCCAGTTCCAGACGGTCATCGAGCAGGCGTCGATTGGGTAGACCGGTAAGCGGGTCGTAGTAGGCCAGCCGCTTGACCCGCTCCTCGTTCTCGCGAATATGAGTGATGTCGTTGAACAGGGCGGCGTAGTTGGTGACTTCCCCCGCGTCCCCGTAGATGGCGGTGATGGTCAGTAACTCCAGATAGAGCTCGCCACTCTTGCGGCGGTTCCAGATCTCGCCCCGCCAGTAGCCATGCGCGCGCAGGATGCCCCACATCTCGCGATAGAAGGCGGCGTCCTGGCGCCCCGAGGAGAGCATGGCGGGCGTGCGCCCCACCGCCTCCTCCAGGGTGTAGCCGGTCATGTGGGTAAAGGCCGGGTTGACGAATTCGATGCACGCCTTGGCATCGGTGATGATGATGCCCTCGAGCGAGGAGTCGATCACTCGCTCGGCTAGCTGCAGGTTGTGCCGAGACTGGGCCAGAGCCTGGTCGCGCTGCTCAAGGGCGTGGCGCAGATCCTCGAAGTAGAGATGCTCGGCGCCAGCCAGCATGTCGCGGAAGCCCAGCAACCCCACGACTTCACCCTGCTGATCCAGCACGGCGAGATGACGTACACGATGGTCGATCAGCAGGTCGCGGGCATGGATCAGTGGATCGCTCTCGGCCACGGTCAACAATGGCCGGCTGGCCAGCTCACCGATCGGGGTGTCGCCCGGATGGCGCGCGACGAAGCGCACCATGTCGCGCTCGGTGAGGATGCCGAGCTCGCGCCCGCCACAGTCCACCACCGCGGCATCACAGCCGCCGCGCTTCATCTGGCGCACCGCCTGACCCAGGCTCAGGTCGCATGCCAGTATCAAGGGCCGAGTGCGCATCGCCCCGCTTACCTCGCGCAGGCGCAGGTAGGGCTCCAGCCCCTGGTTCAGGGCCACGTCCGTCTGGGTGATGATGCCCTGAGGCCGCCCCTGCTCATCCACGATAAGGAAGTGGCGCCGCTGCTCGCTGGCAAAGCGCAGCGCCGCTTCGCCAAGCGACGTCCCCAAGGGTAACGATGCCACGGGCTGACTCATCACCTCGCCGATCGGCACGCGCAGCGTCTTGGGATCATCGAAATCAACACTCAGGCAGTCATGCTCGGTCCAGATGCCGACCGCATGCCCCTCCTCCATCACCAACATGGCACTGCAGCGCCGCGCGGACATGCGCGCGGCGGCATCACAAAGGGGAGTGTCACGCCGGCATGTCAGTAGGCCGGTCTGCATGATGCGATCTACGGGCAGGTCTTGCGTCATGAGGGCTCATCAGGGCTGACTTGAGTTATATCAAGCTAATGTTCGTGATGAGCACTCTAACTGATCCTGACCCTCATGATCATGCCCAAGATGACGGTTCAATGACGTCGATCAACGAAAAGGGTACTTCCAATGTGTTTTTTGGCCTCCCCCTTGAGCTCGGCCAGCACGTTGGAGAGATCCAGGGCGCTCTGGGCCGTAACAGGGCTGACCGGGTGCAGCGCCATTGAGAGTGACATCAGCGGAAAATTGACCCGCTGCCCCTGTCGATTGCTGGCCTCGATGCCGCCGCGCAGGCGATCTTCCTCGCGATAGAAGGTCGGGACGAAGCGATCGAAGCGTTCGATCATCGCCTCACAGATCGGCCGGCAGCGCGCCAGATCTCCCTCCAGCACCAGCATGAAGTCGTCACCCCCCAGGTGGCCGACGAAGTCACCTTCTTGGGTGTGCTCGCTGAGCATTCGGGCCAGGGCCAGCAGCATCTGATCCCCCGCGACATAGCCATAGACGTCGTTGTAGGCCTTGAAGTTGTCAAGATCGCAGTAGACCGCGCAGAAGGTTTGGTGTTTCGCCAGTCGCTCGGCCAGGACCTGCTGGATCGCATGGTTGCCCGGGAGGCCGGTCAGCGGGTTGGCCTGGCGCGCTGTACGAATCTGCAGCGTGGTAATTTCGCGCAGAAGATCGACGATATGCCCGACACCGTGATAGCGCCCATCCCGGTCGACGATGATGAACTCTTCCACCAGGCTCTCTGGCGCTTCAGTCACCCGAGCGCTGAGCGCCTCAAGCGGCATTCGCTCGTCGACCACAACCATCTCGTCATCCATCACCTCATCGAGGGTACTGCGGGCATACAACGAGTGGCTGAATGGATTGGCGAAAAGGCTGAGCAAATCGGGCTGTCGAAGCACCCCCAGGGGGCGCTGATCGGCATCCAGCACGGCGATGCAGCGCAGCCCCGGGGCTTCCTTGAAACGGCGAAGTGCCTCAGGCACCCTGACATCTCGTGACAACGGAGCCACATGGCGGCTGAGCAGGCCCGCAGAGAGGCTCAGCGCTCCTGACGCCGGCCGGGCTGGTGGCTCCCCGGGACTGCCCGGCTGTGAGATATTCTGGAGGTCGAGACGACGCAGAGGGTCGTCGGCGGGGCGGGCGAAAAGATAGCCCTGCATCAGCTCGCAGCCCAGCTCCGCTAAACAGCGGTGCTCCCCCGACGTCTCGATGCCTTCGCTGATCACCCGACAACTCAGTCCCCTCGAGACCTCCAATAGAGAACTCAGGAACTGACGCTTGCTCGGGTCACGATCGACGTCCTGTACGAAGTGGCGATCGATCTTGACGAAGTCGGGTTGTAGCTCGGCCCAGTGGCGCAGCCCCGAATATCCTGCCCCCAGGTCGTCTATGGCGACCCGAAAACCCATGCCCCGATAGTGCGCCACGGCCTGGCGCATCAGGGCGTAGTCGTGGATCGGGGTGTGCTCGGTAAGCTCGATCACCACTCGACTGGCAGGCAAACCGGCATGCTCGAGGAGCTGTGCGGTGACCCCTTCACGGAAGTCCTCCTCGAGCAACGACAAGGGCGTCACATTCAGGAACAGGAAGCCCTCCAGGCCAAGCTGTGCGAAACGCTCGATGGCCAGACGCCGACACAGCAGGTCCAGTTCGACCAGGCATCCGGCACGGCCCGCGGTGTCGAACAGCGTAACGGGGGAGTGCAGCGGCGAGTCCGAAGGACCCCGTATCAGCGCCTCGTAGCCGAAGATATCAACCTGCGGACCCATCACGATCGGCTGGAACAGCGGTGTCAGACTGGCCGTCTCCAGCACTCTCACCAGCTCGTCGATCAAGGGATCATCGTGGCCCTGGCTGCCCATTTCAAATTGCCACATCGCTGTCATGCCGCCAGAGGCTCCGAGCGCGAATGCGACTCGCGCAAGTCTGGCGTTGCCTGGGAGGCCTCGACGCCGGAGAACATCGCCTCTTCGAAATCCTCACTCGGCATTTCGCCACTATCGGGTGCGAGCACAAAGCGTCCGGCAAAGGACTGCATACGTTCCGCCTCGGCCTCAAGGGTTGCCGCCGTATGCGAGGCCTGCTCCACCATGCTGGCGTTGCGCTGGGTGACATCTTCCATCTGACCCACGGCCTGGTTGATCTGCTCGAACCCTTGCTGCTGTTCATTGGCCGCCTGGGCGACCTCGCCGGTCAGCTGGCTGACGCCCTGGATCGCCTCGACGATGGCGGCCATGTCTGCCTGGGCCTTGTCGGAAAGTTGACCGCTCTCAGTCACGCTGCCCTGCACGGCTTCACTGAGCTGACGGATTTCACGGGCCGCCTCAGCCGAGCGGGATGCCAGTTCGCGCACCTCGCCGGCAACAACGGCAAAGCCACGTCCGGCCTCTCCTGCCCTGGCGGCTTCGACCGATGCGTTCAGCGCTAGGATATTGGTCTGGAAGGCGATGCCATCCATCAGCCCCAGAATCTCGTCGATGCGCTGGGCGCGGGTGCGCACCTCACCAAGCTTGTCGGTCAGCGCATGCACACCCTGACTACCATGGCGCGCCTTGTCGGCGGCGGCGCTGGCCAGGTTGTCGACCTGGCGCACGTTGTCGGTAGTGGTGCCCACGGTCGCCGTCAGCTCTTCCAGGCCCGATGCTGTCTGTGACAGGGAGGCCGCCTGCTGCTGGGTCCGCGTGGCCAGCTCCTGGCTGGAAAGTGCCATCTGGTGTGCCCCATCGGCAACGTGCGAGCTGCTCGAGCGAAGTCGTTCCACGGTAGTCGCCAGCGCCTGGCGCATGACATCAAGCTCGCGAAAGAGATGCCCGATCTCGTTGCGCGCCTTGAGCCCAACGGGCGAGGCGAGATCCCCCTCGGCCATGGCCTGGAAGTGGCGGGCCAGTTGCCGCAACGGCCGCAGCACGTTGACCTGCACGCCCCAGATCACCAGCAGCACGTTACCGATCGCCAGCACGAGACACACCACCAGTGCCCTCTGCAGCCACTCTGCAAGAGTCGTGAAGCTTTCGGCCTGGGTTTGTCCCTGGGCGGCACTCCGGGTGAAGAAAGTGTCGGCGGCCTGCATGAAGGCATCGCGGTAGTCGCTGACGCGGGACTGGCCGGAGCTGTAGCCGGTCACATCACCCTCTTCCAGCATCATTAGTTGCAGCGATAGCCCGGTATCCACAAGCGTACCGAAGTGTTGTGTCAGCAACTCGACCTGTTCAGCCTGGTCGTCCAGTGGTGCGATGCTCAGGAACGACTCAAAGGACGTCTGTGCCTCGACAAGATGTGACTCAGCCTTTTCGAGGACCGGACCTGGGCGATCAAAGGACGGTGTTCGCAGGAGCTGGGCGGCACGATCCATGCCTACCTGGGCTCGCAGGCTGGCAACATAGGCACGGTTGAGTGCCTGGGCCTGCTCTACCTGGAGGCGACGCAAGGAATCGAACGCCTGCTGCCCATGATGGTTGGCGAAGAGCCCCATGCCGCCGATGCCCAGAATCAATGCACCAAACGCCGCCAGCACCAGAAACCAGCTCAGTCGCACCGAGAGACGATCGAGAACCCGCATGACCCGTTACCCCAGCTTCAAGAATGGGGACAGCAACAGCGTGCTGCCTTTCATGAGCAAGTGTTATATCAGGCTTTTGTGACATTACTGCGACGAGAATTGCCGATCGTGTGCATGGCCAGTGCCGTCCATTCATGACGGTTGGGCCAATCGGCTAGCCAGTCGGGAATCGCCTCGGCAGGCATGGGGCGGGCGATCCCGTAGCCTTGCGCCTGGGCGCAGCCGAGTGCAAGCAGCGCACGAGCGTGATCGAGGCTTTCCACCCCCTCGGCAAGCATCGGACGCCGAAAACGGTTGGCCATGAAGATCACGCTCTCGACGATAGCCATGTCATCGGGATCGATTAGCATGTCGCGCACGAAGCTCTGGTCGATCTTGATCAGGTCGACCGGCAGCTGCCTGAGGTGGGTCAACGAGGAGTAGCCAGTGCCGAAGTCGTCGATGGCGAAGTCGATCCCCAGGTTCTGGCAATCACGCATGGTGGCAAGGGCCGCCTGCAGGTCGCCCATGGCGGCACTCTCGAGCACCTCGAGCTTGAGCCGTGTGGCAGGCACCTCGGGATAGCAAGCAAGCAGACCGGTGAGGCGCTGCACGAAATGTCCCGACAGCAGGTGAGCCGGGCTGATATTGACATGCACCGGCAGAGTAATCCCTGCGCGCTGCCAGCGCTCCAGCTGCTTTAGCGCGGCTTCCAGCACCCACTCGCCGAGCAATGCGTCGAGGCTCGCCCCCTCCACCAGCGGCAGGAAATGGCCAGGAGCAAGCAACCCCTGCTCGGGGTGCTGCCAGCGAACCAATGCCTCGAGACCGATCACTCGGCCATCGAACATGTCGACCTGTGGCTGGTAATGCAGGCAGAGCTCGTCATTCTCGATGGCCTGGCGGAAGCGCCGCCGCTGCACCTCCCGCGCCTGCAGTTCGCGGTCGAAGCGCGGATCAAATACATGGAAGGTATTACGTCCACGCTGCTTGGCGCGGTGCATGGCCTGGGTGGCATGGCGGAGCAGTACGTCACCATCGGCATCGTCCTGGGGATAGAAGGTCACACCCAGGCTGACCGTGACCTGCAGCGCTTCGCCGCGCAGGTGGAAGGGGGCCGCGACCGCCTCGAGCAGACGGGAGAGCACCGCCTCGTCGGCGCCCTGCTGCAGGATCAGGGCGAACTCGTCCCCGGCGATGCGGGCCAGGATATCATCGCCATGGACCAGGTGGCTGATGCGCTGGGCCAGCAGCGCGATCAGGCTATCTCCCATGGTCTGGCCGTGACGGTCGTTGATTGCCTTGAAATGGTCGACATCGAGCACGCAGAGCGCCACCCGGGCGCCGCGCCGCTTGGCATGTTCCAGCGACTCGTTGAGCAACTGGCTAAGCAAGTCGCGGTTGGGCAGTCCGGTCAAGGCATCAAAATAGACCTCACGCCCGGTCTTGCGACCAGAAGCGGCCAGCGCCGCCAGGTCGGAGAGCACGACCAGATGATGGCTCGGTTGACCATGATCGTCGCGCAGGCGCGACACCGAGAGGATCGCGGGAGCGTTACGCCCCATGCGGTTGCGGTAGGTGAACTCTGCCTTGACATGGTCCCGGGCATTCAGCATTTCCCAGGGATCCGTGATCAGGTGGCTCTTGTCGAGCAGCTCACGTACGCATCGTCCCTGGAGGCGGTACGGCTCGACGCCGGAGAGCTCGGCAAAGGCGGCATTGGCCGCCACGACCTTGAGGTCGGCATCGGCTACCACCATCGCTTCGCCCGCCTGGTGAAAGGCAGTGCTAATCAGACTGGCTGGCATTCGCTATCCACCACGATACGGTTGCGTCCCGCCTCCTTGGCGCGATAGAGGGCATCATCGGCCCTCGCCAGCAGAGAGTCGGTATCATCCCCCGGTCGGTACTGGGTAATGCCGGTACTGATCGTCACTGCAAGACCGTTGAGGCGCGCTCCCTCGATCTGGTGACGCAGACGCTCGGCGAAGACGGCCGCTCCTTTGAGTCGAGTATCTGGCAACAGGATGGTGAATTCCTCTCCGCCCCAGCGACAGAGAATATCGGTCGCTCGAAGCGTATCGGCCACCCGCTCGGCAAGACGCTTGAGGATGGCATCGCCGACATCGTGGCCATGACGGTCGTTGACCTGCTTGAAGTGGTCGATATCGAACAGCAAGAGTGTAAAGGGCTCGTTGTCCAGCTCCGCCTGCTGGATGGAGTGGCGCAAGGTGGCATCGAAGGCTCGCCGGTTATAGGCACCGGTGAGGTGGTCCCGCGTCGCCTGGCGTTCCAGCTCATCCTCCATGCGCTTGCGCTCAGCAATGTTATGGAAGACGGCGACGAAGTTGCGAATCCCGCCCTTGTCATCGGGCACCGCGGTAATGGACTGCCACAGCGGATAGACCTCGCCGAACTTGTTGCGATTCCAGATCTCGCCCTGCCAGTGCCCACTCTGGAGCAGCGAGTCCCACAGCCGCTGATAGAACTCTGGTCCGTGCCGGCCCGACTTGAAGATCCGCGGCGTCTTGCCCAGCACTTCCTCCTCGCGATAGCCGGTGATGTCGGTGAAGGCCTGGTTGGCACGCTCAATGCGCATCTCGGCATCAGTAATCATGGTCGCCTGGCCAGTCTCGAAAGCGGTGGCCAACAACTTGAGCTCCCGCTCTTGGCGGCGGCGCTCGGTGATGTCCTCCTTCACCGCCACGAAGTTGACCACCTCCCCCAGGTCGTCGCGCACCGGGGTGATCACCTCGGCCTCCCAGTAGCGTTCACCGTTCTTGCGTCGGTTGAGTAGTTCGCCTCGCCAGATCTTGCCGGCATAGAGCGTTTGCCACAGATCGCGATAGACCTCGGGAGCGGTCTCGCCGGACTGGATGACAGCCGGAGTCTTGCCCAGCAGTTCCTCGCGGGCATAGCCAGTCACATCCAGGAAACGCTGGTTCACATGCTCGATTCGACCCTTCACATCGGTAATCGCGATCGCCACCGGGCTCTGCTCCACGGCAATGGAGAGCTGGTAGAAGCGCTGACGCAGTGAGGTGATATCGGTGCAATGGCAGGCCGTGCCGATCGATACCGCTTTATCCACTGAAGATACGAAACTCACACTTGCTCTCCTGTCCGCGACAGGCTCCCCGTTACCCACGACGCCGCGGTCGGCTCTCGAGTCGGCATGGTTCCCTCCCTTGTTATTGATGTTCAGGACCTCGATCGCGGACAGGATAACCTACTGCGGCGAAGGGCCGCGCCGCTACTGCACTTTCACAACATTGTCTTGACTTATATCAGGAAAATGAGATTGCTTCGATGCCCCTTTTGGCGTGGCCGTGAGGGCCGGCCTGAAGTTTGTCTTCTATCGGCCGATAAGCCTGGAGACAAGGGCGAGCCTGCAGTCACCATCTGGAACAGGAGAGTTGTCGATGTCCGTCATGGAGCGCTTTCATCCAGTACCCAGCACAGAGATCCAACACATCCTTGAGCAGGCACTGAAACGACTGACCATCCGCGATGCGTCCCTGCTGGTGGATGAGGCCAATGAACGCACCCTGGCGTGCCGACTCGCCATCTACCTTCAAAGTGCCCTGCCTCAGTGGGACGTCGACTGCGAATACAACTGCTGGCAAACCCCGATTCAGCGAAAGGGGCATATGGTGATCCCTACCACCAGCGATGCGACGGTCGCCCGCACGATCTACCCCGACATCCTGATTCATCATCGCGACAGCAGCGAGCCGCTGGCCGTGATCGAGCTTGGTAAGAGCAGCTACCCGCAGAGTCGACATCAGGACTTGCGCAAACTGCGTGGCTGCCACGAGCGCTTGGGCTGTCACTACGCCATCTGGCTGGAGCTGGGGGTTGGCGAGGCCTGCGGTGATTACCGCATCGAAGTCCTGCAGTGAGCCCCTTTCTAACGATTCCTTTGACGTAGATCACAACCGTAAGCGCCTCTTCCTCGATCGACTAAAGGCGTAGCCTGCTCAGCCGATAGCTGGGGCAGGCAGGCAGCACGCGACCCCAGAGACAGACTCCAACAACCGCCCCCTCCCCTGCCCCGAACATCCAAAAGCACTATCAGTCGGCCCCGCGCAGGGTCAGGAGATACCGGCATGACAAAGCTGTTGAATCGAATCCCCATGGGCTGGAAGTTCGTCCTCGCCCTTGCCTTACCGTTGCTGGCAATGACGTGGTTCGCTGTCAACGGCATCCTCGAGCGCCAACACATGGCCACCAATATGGCGGAGCTGGAGCAGCTCACCCGGCTCTCTCAGGGCGCTGGTAACCTGGTTCACCAGCTGCAGCGTGAGCGCGGCATCTCCTCTGGCTACATCGGCAGCAACGGCGAGACGTTCGGCAGTCGCCTGAACAGTCAGCGCCCGGCCACTGACCAGGCGCTTTCGGCCTTTCAGGCTACCCTGTCCGAGCTCGACCTCGCCGCGCTCAGCCCGGATCTGGCAGCCATGGCCGGTGACGTCGAAAGCCACCTGGCCGAGACCCGCGCGCTGCGGCGGCGCATCGAGGCACTGGAAGTCGAGGCCCAGGAAGCGGTAGACCACTTCACCGGCTTCAACGAGACCCTGATCGGCATGGTCGGGGAGATGGCACACCTCACCGATGACGCCGAGATCTCGCGCCGCCTCGGTGCCTACTACACTCTGCTCAAGGCCAAGGACCTCGCCGGCATCGAACGCGCGGTACTGGCCAATGCCTTTAGCACCAATCTCATGCGCACCCCCATGCACCAGCGCCTGCTGGCAATGCAGGGGCAGGAGGGCGCGCACTTCGAGACCTTCGACACCCTCGCCAACGCCAAGATGTCCGACAGCCTGAATGCCATCCTGGAGGGCGACATCGTGCAGCGGGTCACCCCCTGCGGGAGAAGGCCCTGACCCTAGGCGTCGCCGGCGGCTACAACGTCGACCCGCAGCAGTGGTTCGACTGGCAGAGCGCCAAGATCGACGCGCTCAAGGGACTCGAGGACGACGTCTCGGCCGACATCCTCGCCTCGGCAAGCGACCTTCGCCGCTCCGCCAACCAGGCCCTGACTGCCTACCTGGTCGTCGCCGGCCTGGCGGCCATTTTCGCAATCACCCTGGCACTGCTTACCGTGCGCAGCCTGCTTGGACCGCTCTATCGCAACCTCAAGGATATCCAGACGCGTGGCGGCGACCTGACCCGGCGACTCGAGGTTCCGGGCAGCGACGAGCTCTCACGCCTGTATGCCGCCTTCAACGACGCCTCCGAGGAGACCGAGACGTTGGTCGGCAACATTCAACGCAACGCCCTCTCCGTGGAGGTTGCCAGCGGCGAGATCGCCCAGGGCAACCAGGACCTGGCCCAGCGCACCGAGGAGCAGTCTGCCTCGTTGGTGGAAACTGCCTCAAGCATGGAACAGATCACCGCCACGGTGCGCAACACCGCTGACAACGCCCGACAAGCCGAGGAGATGACCGAGGAGATGAGCGGTCAGGCCAGCGAGGCCAGCCTGGTTGCCGGCCGCGCCAGCGAGGCGATGCAGCAGATCCACGCCTCCAACCAGGAGGTGACCTCCATCGTCGAGGCGATCGACAACATCGCCTTCCAGACCAACCTGCTGGCCCTGAACGCCTCGGTGGAGGCAGCCCGTGCCGGCGAGCACGGTCGCGGCTTCGCGGTGGTGGCCCAGGAGGTGCGCAAGCTGGCGAGTCGCAGCGCCGAGGAAGCCGAGCAGATCCGCCGCCTGATCGCCAACAACGTGGCGCGCATCAATGAAGGCGAGGCTCTGGTACAGAACACCAGCACCACCCTCGAGGCGATCACCCGCAAGGTGGGCCAGGTCGCCGACCTGGTGCGCGACATGTCTGCCGCTACCGGCGAGCAGTCCGCCGGCATCGAACAGATCAACCAGGCGGTGACACAGCTGGAGGAGGTCACCCAGCAAAATGCGGCCCTGGTGGAGCAGGTGGCGGCGGCAAGCCGCTCGCTGGACGATCAGGCCGGCGACATGGCCAAGCTGGTCGGCCGCTTCACAGTCTCGGGGGGCAGCGAGATGGCCTGGCAGGCACCAAGCCAGCAGCAGCACGCTGAGACGGCCTAAGCCGAAGGCTGCCGTTGTGGGCTCAAGTCTCCGCGGCGGCGGCCGATGATGTAGACGTAAACTTCGTGTGAACCGCGCCGATCAGGCGTGACAAGAAAAGAAGAAAGGAGAGCCACGATGACGTCACCCCTTACCGATGCCACCGCCTCCGCACCCTTCGGGGGCGTCCACGAACTGCCACCACGTCAGCGTCTCGACAACGTGTTGGCTCAGCTACCCAATCCCGGCGGCGTCATCGCCCAAGGAAGTGCCGGCGGGGACGCTATCAGCCAGGACTCACTGGTTGCACCGGTCGCTCGCATCAATGAGACCATGCGCGCCTACGGGCTAGAGTTCGAACTGTCGGAGGACGCCGGACGGCCGATCACCCGAATCGTGGATCGCGACAGCGGCGAGGTGATACGCCAGATTCCTGCCGAGGAGGTGCTGCGAGTGGCAGAACGGCTGAAGGAGCTTACCGGGCGACTGATCCACCAGCAGGCGTGATCACACCTGCATGTTCATGATGTCCTTGTAGGCGGTGACCAGCCGGTTGCGCACCTGGGTGCCCATCTCGCTGGCGATGCTGGCCTTCTGCATGTCGAGCATCACGTCATTAAGCTCAACTCCTGGCTCGCCTGCCTGAAACGCAGCGGCCGTATCCGCGGACTTGAGCTTCAGATCATTGATGCGATGGATGGCGTCCTGCAGCTCACCGGCGAACCCGCCACTGCCGACACGGGTATCGACCTGCTGGCCGCTGACAGCCTGACCCGAGGCCTGAGATGCCAGCGACTGCATCTGGGAAAGGGCCGATTCGATTGCGGGCGCGCTCATTACCACCACCTCACTCATGGGTTCGGAAAGTTACTCGCAAGGCTACCAGCCCAGCCATCTCGACCAAACGGGCAAATGCCCGGCAAAAGAAGGGCTATTCGCTCCTTTAGGGTGGCGCCAAGGCCGGATAATGGCGTTCATCACAGTACCGCTCCGTGCCTGCGGGCGGCTCAATGCGATGAACGGACGCAGCAGATGCCCTCTTTACCCCATTACCGGGTCGTGATGCGCGCCACATCTGGTGCCAAACCGACCGGAGGCGTTCATGAGTAACGGCGCCTCGGCCACAGAAAGTCAGTACCGCCAGGATGCGGGCGGCCTGTCGCGCGTGCTCGACCGGCTGCGGGGCAACCCCATGGTGGCACTACTGATCGCAGGCGCAGCCACGGTGGCCATTGTCGTGGCCCTGTTGATGTGGGCGAGCAGCCCTGACTATCGCGTGCTCTACAGCAATCTCAGCGAAGCTGACGGCGGTCGCATCATCAGTGAGCTGGACAGTCGCGGCGTCCCCTACCGCTTCAGCCAAGGTGGGCAAGCCCTGTTGGTGCCGGACAACCAGGTCCACTCATTGCGCCTGCAGCTTGCCGAGCAAGGCCTTCCCCAGGGCGGCAATGTGGGCCTCGAGCTGATGCAGGATCAGGCATTCGGTATCAGCCAGTTTGCCGAGCAGATCAACTACCAGCGCGGCCTCGAGGGCGAGCTGGCACGCTCCATGGAGTCTCTTGGCCCGGTGGAACGCGCACGCGTACACCTGGCGCTGGCCAAGGACTCGGTTTTCGTGCGTGACCGCGAACCGGCCAAGGCTTCGGTGGTACTCACCCTGCAGCCGGGCCGTACCATCGGCGAAGGACAGGTCAACTCCATCGTACACATGGTCTCCAGCAGCGTACCCGATCTGGCAGCAGACGCCGTCACGGTCGTGGACCAGAACGGCAAGCTGCTGACAAGCAGCGACAGTAACGGACTCGGTCTCGACGGCACACAGCTGGAGTACATCGCCGAAGTCGAGCGCTCCTATCAGAGGCGCATCGAGTCGATCCTGGCACCCATTCTGGGCATGCGTAATGTCAAGGCGCAGGTCACCGCCGATATCGACTTTTCCCAGCGCGAGGAGACGGCCGAGAGGTACGGCCCTAACCAGGACCCCAATGAAGCAGCAGTGCGTAGCCACCAGTCGCGCCTGACCTGGCGCGGCGACGAGGAGCTAGCCGGCGGGATTCCCGGCGCCCTCTCCAACACCCCTCCCGGCATCGCCGCCTCACCAGTGGAAGCTCCCGCCGAGGAAGGTGAGGATGATGACGGCGCGGACGATGCTGAGAACGGCAATGCGGATAACGATGCCAGCCTTGATCGTGATCATGTCGTTAACTATGAGGTCGATCGCACCGTCTCCCATGTCCAGTACCGTCGCGGCGAGGTTGAACGACTGAGCGCCGCCGTGGTGATCAACTTCCGCGAAACCATCGGTGAAAATGGTGCCACCGAGACAGTGCCGCTCAGTGAGGAGGAGCTGACCCAACTGGAGCGCCTGGTGCGTCAAGCCATGGGGTTTTCAGAGGCGCGCGGTGACGAAATCGCGCTGGTCAACAGCCCCTTCGCCGTGGATGAGCGCGAGGCAGAGCCGCTGGAGTGGTGGCAACGCTCGGATATCCAGCAACTGGCCTTTACCCTCGGGCGCTACCTACTCATTGGCCTGGCGGTTCTGCTGCTCTACCTGCTGATCCTGCGGCCCTTCATCAAGCGCGCAACGGCAACACCGCCCCCGGCACCGCAACAGCCGCCGGCAGCTACGGTCACCGCACGCGTCGGTGATGATGACGAACGTGATGACGAACGCGGCCAGGAGGAAGACGACGCCTCCACCTATGACAAGCCGCGCCGACGCCGCAAGGCCTCGGCTTACGAACAGAACCTCAACGACCTACGTGAGATGGCCGAGGAGGATCCCCGCATGGTGGCCATGATTGTACGCGGCTGGATGAACCGGAATGAGTAAGCTCCAGGAAATGGGCGGCGTTCGCCGCAGTGCCATCCTGCTACTGGCGCTGGACGAGGACAGCGCGGCGGAGGTCTTCAAGTTCCTCTCGCCGCAGGAAATCCAGCAGATCAGCATGGAGATGGCCAGCCTCGAACAGGTCTCCCACGATGAGATGCGCAAGGTGCTGCAGGCTTTCAGCGATGAGACAGAGGAGTTCATCGCCCTGAACCTCAACTCCAGCGACCATATCCGCTCGGTGCTCACCAAGGCACTGGGTACGGACCGGGCCAGCAGCCTGATCGAGGACGTGCTCGAGACGCGAGGCAGCGGCTCTGGCATCGATGCGCTCAACCTGATGGAGCCGTCGATGGTAGCCGAGCTGATCCGCGACGAGCACCCACAGATCATCGCCACGGTGCTGATCCATCTGGAACGCCACCAGGCAGCCGACGTGATGGCGTTGCTCGACGAGAAGCTGCGCAACGACGTGGTGTTGCGGATCGCCACCTTCAGCGGCGTGCAGCCGGCGGCCCTTCAGGAGCTGACCGAGGTGCTGACCAACATGCTCGACGGCCAGAACCTCAAGCGCAGCAAGATGGGTGGTGCCCGCACTGCAGCCGAGATTCTCAACCTGATGAACACCAGTCAGGAAGAGGCGGCGATCGAGACGGTACGCTCCCACAGCGAGGATCTTGCCCAGAAGATCATCGACGAAATGTTCCTGTTCGAGAACCTCATCGATCTCGACGACCGCAGCATCCAGATCATCCTCAAGGAAATCGATACCAACTCCCTGGTGGTGGCACTCAAGGGGGCACCCGAGGTGCTCATGGACAAGTTCATGCGCAACATGTCCCAGCGTGCGGCCGACCTTATGCGCGAGGATATGGACGCACGTGGTCCGATCCGGGTATCCCAGGTGGAAGCCGAACAGAAAACGATTCTGCAGGTGGTCCGGCGCCTGGCCGATGCCGGCGAAATCGTGCTGAGCGGTGGAGACGAGACCTATGTCTGACACCTCCCGCTTCGACCCGGGCGGCCAGCAAGGTTCCTGGCAGCGCTGGGAAATGGGCGAGCTGCGCAGCCCGCGCAAAGCTGCGCGCCATGCCGAAGCGGCCAGTGCCGATCCCGGCATCGAGGCGCAACGTCTCGAGCAGTCGCGTCGCCAGGCGGAGCTCCAGGCGCTGCGCGAACGCGCCATGCAGGAGGGGCGCCAGGCCGGCTACCAGGAGGGCCTAGAGCAGGGGCACGCCGAAGGACTGGAGAAAGGCCTTGCGGAAGGCCGACGCCAGGCCCAGGAGGAGCTGGAGGCTCGCAAACGCGAGCTACTCGCTCCTCTGGGCGAACTGGCACAGCAGTTCTCCGAAGCACTCGACTCTCTGGATGACGCCATCGCCGAAGACATGGTTGATCTGGCACTGGAAACGGGTCGACAACTCGCCGGGGAAGCGCTGAAAACCCGGCCGCGCCAGGTGCTGGAACTGGTGCGCACTCTGCTCCATACCGAACCGCCACTGGTGGGCCAGCAGCGGCTATGGCTGCACCCGCTGGACCACAAGCTGGTCGACAAGCACCTCGGCGAGGAGCTCGCCGCCGCGGGCTGGACGCTGCAGCCCGATGACCAGCTCAGCCGCGGGGGCTGCCGGGTGACCAGCGCCAGCGGTGAGCTCGACGCCACCTGGGAAACACGCTGGCAGGCGGTCAAGGCCCAGGTACGCCGCCGCCAACCCGTACGGGAGCCTGGCAGCCAGCCATCTTCTTCTGACCGGGAGGAGAGCCAGCAGTGAACGAAGGCCTCGCCACCAACCCACATCAGGCACGCTGGCAGCAAGCACTGCGCGGCGTGCGTCGGCGTGTGGCGCCGCTGCCCCCCTGCCGCCCCAGCGGCCGGGTGGTACGCGCGACCGGGCTGGTGATCGAGGTGGTGGGGTTGCAGGTGGCGCTGGGCAACGCCTGTCGCATCGAGCTTCCTTCACTGCCCAGCGAGCCTGCCCGCTTCGCCGAGGCCGAAGTTGTCGGCTTCGCCGGCGACCGGCTCTATCTCATGCCGCTGGAGGAGATCAGCGGCCTCTCCCCAGGCGCTCGGGTGCTGCCGCTGGTGGAAGGTAGCCAGAACGCGGCACGCCGGTTTCCGATTGGCGAGAGCCTGCTCGGGCGTGTCGTGGATGGCAATGGCAATCCGCTGGATGACCTCGGCCCGCTACAGGAGGCACGCCGTGCGCCGCTTGCCACACCACCGCTGAACCCCCTCTCCCGCGCTCCCATCAGCGAGCAGATTGACGTTGGGATCCGCGCCATCAACGCCCTGCTCAGCGTCGGCCGCGGCCAGCGCATGGGGCTGTTTGCCGGCTCCGGTGTCGGTAAATCGGTGCTGCTGGGGATGATGGCACGCTACACCCGAGCGGATGTCATCGTGGTTGGGCTGATCGGCGAACGCGGCCGGGAGGTCCAGGACTTCATCGACAACATCCTCGGTGAAGAGGGCCTGGCTCGCTCGGTGGTGGTCGCCGCCCCCGCCGACACTTCGCCATTGCAGCGCCTGCAGGGGGCGGCCTATGCCACCCGGTTGGCCGAAGGGTTCCGTGACCAGGGCAAGAACGTGCTGCTGATCATGGACTCTCTGACCCGCTTCGCCATGGCCCAGCGGGAGATTGCCCTGGCCATCGGCGAACCACCCGCCACCAAGGGGTACCCACCCTCGGTGTTCGCCAAACTGCCGAGCCTGGTGGAGCGAGCCGGAAACGCCGCGCCGGGTGGAGGCTCGATTACCGCCTTCTATACGGTGCTAACCGAAGGTGATGATCAGCAGGACCCCATCGCCGACTCGGCCCGGGCCATCCTCGATGGCCATATCGTGCTTTCACGCACGCTCGCCGAGGCGGGACACTACCCGGCCATCGACATCGAAGCCTCCATCAGCCGCGCCATGACCGCTATCACCGAGGGCTCACAGCAGCGGCTGGCCCAGCGCTTCAAAGGCATGTTCTCGCGCTATCAGCGCAACCGTGACCTGATCAGTGTCGGGGCCTACCACCCCGGCAATGACCCTAAACTTGATGAAGCCGTACGCCGCTTTCCCCAGCTCGAAGCCTTCCTCCAGCAAGGCATCGATGAGATTGCGAGCGTAGACGCATCCCGACAAGCGCTTTCCAGTACGCTCGGAGGTCAGGCATGAGTCAGTCCAATAAGCCGCTCGATACCTTGATCGACCTGGCTCGAGACTCTCGCGACC
The DNA here is from genome assembly GCF_021282295.1 of Halomonas sp. G15. Classification (NCBI taxonomy): domain Bacteria; kingdom Pseudomonadati; phylum Pseudomonadota; class Gammaproteobacteria; order Oceanospirillales; family Halomonadaceae; genus Halomonas; species Halomonas sp. G15. The sequence continues at coordinate 17,830 of NZ_JAJSPA010000005.1, forward strand.
AGGCCGGCCAGGCACTCGCCGGCGAACAACGCAACGCTCAGCAGGTCGCCGAACAGCTGGCGGCGCTGAGCGGCTACCGGCAGGAGTATGCCGACAAGCTCAATGCTGCCATGCGCGACGGGATTGATCCCGCCACCATGCGCAACTACCAACAGTTCCTCTCCTCGCTCGACGAGGCTCTTGAGCGCGCCCGCCGAGCCGTGGCAGCACAGGAGCAGCGAGTGCACCGTACTCGACAGCAGTGGCAGCAGGAACAGCGCAAACTGAACTCTTATGACACCCTGGCTGAGCGCCGTGCCAAAGAGCAACAGCGCAAGGAGCAGCGGCGTGAACAGAATATCAGCGACGACCTGGTGAACAGTCGCCTGGCCCGCCGTCCCACACGGGGCGAGCGTTGAGCCATCGAGGAGAACTCCAATGGATATCCAGCAGCTCATGACAATCGCCGCCACCCCGGCCAAGGCATCCGCCGGGCGAGTCGGCGAGTCCAGCAACCCAGGCGGCTTCGCCAATGAGCTTGCCCAGGCGTCGATGGGTGGCAAGACCAAGGCGCCCTTCGCCCAGGCATCGACCGGCCCATCCGAGGCCCTGCCTGCGCTTGATGAGGCAGGGCTAGAGGCCCTGCGCCGGGCCTTCGGCAGCGGCGACATGAGCGTACTACGCGATTGGCTGGGAGAAGCCGGTATGGCACAGGCGCAGACCGAAGAGCTGCTCGCCGGGGTGAAGGCCCTGATGCAACAACTGGAGACCAATGAAACGACCGTGTTGCCCATCCAGCTCGAACTGGCAGGCCACGACGACGCCCGGCAGCCAACCCAGGACGCAGCGGGCGAGATAGACGAGTGGGCTGCGCTGCGCGAACGCCTGTCCCTGATCGACCAGGCGGGTCGGACCGCTGAGAGGGAGCGTGGCGAGCAAGCCGCTCCGGCCTTCACCGCCCTGATGCCCCAGCTGGCACAGGATGACGGGGCCCGGGAGCTCGACGTCCTGCGTCGCGGACAGAGCGGCAGTGGCCAACCCCATTCTGAAGCGCCCTCGCGTACCAGCCTGCAGGGCGCAATCCTGGAGGCCATGCAGCGCGGCAGCCAGGCCCAGGCCCAGGCCGATGCTTCCTCTCCTGCTCGTGCGACGAGCGCCGACGCCCTGGCCGCCGCCTTCGGCCGTCAGGCTGAGGCAGCACCCAGCGTAATGGGGAACGCCCAGACCGATGCACAACGCGGAGGCCTACTGGAGGGGCTGTCGACTCTGACTGGTAATGCCGCTGCGGGAGCCCAGCCGGCCAACGCCTCGGCACAGAGCACCGCCCAGGCGACCACCGCCAGCTTGAGCGCCCCGGTAAATAGTCCAGCCTGGCCTCAGCAACTGGGCCAGCAACTGGTGCGCATGAGCCAGAGCGGCGGAGAACAGCGCGTCGAGCTTCAGCTTCACCCTGCCGAGCTTGGTCCGCTGTCGGTAAGCCTCAAGTTCGGCGACCACGGGGCGCAGGCACAGTTCCTCTCTGCCCATGCCCAGGTCCGCCAGGTTCTCGAGCAGGCCCTGCCCCAGCTGCGTGAGGCACTGGCCGAGCAAGGCATCGAGCTGGGGGAGGCCACGGTGGGCGAACAGCGCACTGGTGATGGCAAGGGGGACGAATCCGGCGAGGGTAGTCAGCCGATGATGGCAGGCGAAGCCTTGGGCGAAGGCGTCGACTCTGACCTGGAGGGTGTGCCCGAGGTAGCGTCTGGACGCGAGATCAGCCTCGACGGTCGGGTCGATCTCTACGCCTGAACCCCAGGCGTTCAAACTATGAAGATGCGCCCGCAAGACGGGCCTGTTCGATTCATCATCATGACCTGATCGGCCGCATACTCTGGCCCAGGCATGACACGACACGATAGGTAAGCGAATGGCGAAATCTGCCGGCGGATCCCGCAAGCTGATGTGGGTGATGATTCTGCTGCTGACGCTCTCTTCCTCGGCGGCGGCAGTGGCCCTGTTCATGGTGTTCGACCAGCGCGACGCTTCAGCAGAGGAGACCTCGGCCAGCGTCGAACGCCGTGCGCCGATCTTCCTCTCCATCGAGCCCTTCACCGTCAATGTCGCGGATGACGACTACGGCACGCGGTTGCTCTATACCGGTATCACGCTGAAGCTCGGCGACGAAGAGTCCCGCGAACTGCTCGAGGAGTATATGCCGCAGGTACGCAGCCGGCTGCTGACGCTGTTCTCAGGGCAGCAGGCCAGTGCGCTGACCTCTTCCGAGGACAAGCAGCGGCTGGCTAAGGACATCATCGACGAGCTGGAGACGCCACTGGAAACCAACCAGGCGCCTCTGGCCATCGAAGACGTACTGTTCACCGAGTTCATCGTTCAGTAGTCGGGCAGGAGACCCCCGAGACGCCATGTCCCAAGACGACCTGCTATCACAGGAAGAAATTGACGCCCTGCTCAAGGGCGTCAGTGGCGATGACGAGCCCGAAGCCAAAAACGATGGTTCCTCTCGAATCCGTCCGTATGATCCGGCCTCGCAGCACCGGATCATCCGCGAGCGTCTGCATGCTCTGGATATCATCAATGAGCGCTTTGCCCGCCACTTTCGCATGGCATTGTTCAACCTGATCCGGCGAAGCGCCGACATCACCGTGGACTCGGTGCGCTATCAGAGCTACAGCGAGTTCTCACGCAATGTCCCGGTGCCGACCAATATCAACCTTATTGCCATGAAGCCGCTGCGCGGCTCGGCGCTGATCGTCTTCCCACCCAGCTTGGTATTCATGGTGGTAGACAACCTGTTCGGGGGCGATGGTCGCTTCGTCACCAAGTCAGAAGGGCGCGAGTTCACCAATACCGAGCAGCGCATCATCCAGCGCCTGCTTCAGCTAGCCATCGATGCCTATAGCGAATCCTGGAAGTCGGTCTACCCACTGGAGATCTCGTATCTGCGCAGCGAGATGCAGTCGAAGTTCGCCAACATCACCAACTCGCCCAATGAGATCGTGGTCAACACCAGCTTCAACCTTGAGGTGGGCAACCTGGCGAGCAACTTCCAGATTTGCATGCCCTACTCGATGATCGAGCCACTGCGTGACCTGTTGACCAACCCGCTGAGCGATGGCAATCACAGCCAGGATGGCGCCTGGACACGTCGCATCGCCGGGGAGATCCGTCACTCAGAGGTGGAGCTGGTAGCCAAGTTTGCCGAAATCCCGAGCCGCATCTCCCACGTCATGTCGATGAAGGCAGGAGACGTGCTGCCGTTGGAGCTGCCTGACAAGGTCACCGCCAGCGTTGACGGTGTGCCAGTGATGGAGTGCGAATACGGCAGTCAGCATGAGCAGCGGGCACTGCGCGTGCTGCGGGTGTTTGACCATGCCGGCGACCATGCCCCTGCCGATACTTTCATCAAGGGATCCTCACCGCGGGGCGCCGCACAGAAAGCTAAGGAATCGAACCATGACTGATCCCAACAAGCCCGATCAGAACATCAGCGAAGATGACTGGGCAGCCGCCATGTCAGAGCAGGAGAGCGACTCTCAGGCTGGTGCGGATGATGACCCTTGGGCCGAAGCCCTGGCAGAACAGCAGGCAGTTGAAGCAGCAGAACAGGAGTCCAAGGCCCCGGACGATCCGGAGCCCGAAGCCCGCTCTGCCAGTGGCAGCGTGTTTCGCCCGCTGGAGCAGACCCAAGAAACAACCGAAGCCCGCGACCTCGAGATGATCATGGACATCCCGGTGAAACTCACCGTGGAGCTGGGCCGAACCAAGCTGACTATCAAGCAGCTGCTGGAACTAGCCCAAGGCTCGGTGATTGAGCTCGATGGCCTGGCCGGTGAGCCCATGGACATCCTGATCAACGGCTACCTGATCGCCCAGGGTGAAGTGGTCGTGGTCGAGGACAAGTACGGCATCCGTATTACCGAGATTATCACCCCCTCCGAGCGAGTGCAGAAGCTGAACAGATGAGTGAGAACAGCGGCGAACAGGCACAGGCCGGCATCGAGGCCGCGGCCGCAGGCGGCGAATCTCTGCTCGGGCTGGCCATGCTGGGCAAGACGGCCGCCGCACTGGGCCTGATCCTGGCCATCCTGTTCCTCGCGGCAGCGGCTCTGCGCCGTTGGGGCCCCTATCAGCGTCGCCGTGGCGGCCAGCTCAAGGTCATCGACAGCACCATGGTCGGCCCCAAGGAGCGAATATCCATCGTCCAGATCAAGGACACCTGGCTGGTACTCGGCATCGGTAACGGTCGTGTTGACATGCTGCACAGCATGCCCGCCGAACCAGACACTGCCACTGGTGCACCCGATACACAGTCCCCTCCCCTATTCGAGGCTGGAGACAGTTTCGGCACGCGGTTCGCCAAGGCACTGAAGCGCAATGCAGGAATGGATGGCAGGAGAGGCTCGTGATCACGCGTGACCCCGTGAAATTGCTTGCCTTGCTACTGCTTGCCGCCGGCCTGCTGATGCCAAGCCTGGCCATGGCCCAGGAAATCCCCGGTATTGTCAGCCAGCCCACGGAAGACGGTGGGCAGCGCTGGTCGCTATCCCTGCAAACGTTGCTGCTGCTCAGCTCGCTGGCCTTCTTGCCGGCAGTACTGCTGATGATGACCAGCTTTACCCGCATCATTATCGTACTGAGCCTGCTGCGCACCGCCATGGGTACCCAGGCCACCCCCCCAAACCAGATCCTGCTCGGTCTGGCGCTGTTCCTCACCTTCTTCATCATGGCGCCGGTATTCGACCAGGTCTACGAGCTGGCCTGGGTGCCGCTAAGCAATGACGAGATTGGATTCAGCAGGTTCCTGGAGCTGGCTCAGGGGCCATTCAGAGAGTTCATGCTGGCCCAGACTCGTGAGCCCGACCTGGCAATGTTTGCTCGCCTGGCTGACGTCGGTGAGCTGCAGGGGCCCGAGGATGTACCGCTGCGTATCCTGGTGCCCTCCTTCGTTACCAGCGAATTGAAGACGGCCTTCCAGATCGGTTTCACCATCTTCATACCGTTTCTCATCATCGACCTGGTAGTGGCCAGCACGCTGATGTCGCTGGGCATGATGATGGTGCCACCCATTACCATCTCGCTGCCCTTCAAGTTGATGCTGTTCGTGTTGGTAGATGGCTGGCAGCTGATCCTCGGCTCACTGGCCGAGAGCTTCTACTTCTAGCCATCATCACGTCTTAGCATTGCACACTCACCATCGCTCAGGGAGCCGCTTGTGACACCGGAAATGGTGATGAACCTTGCCTATCAGGGGATGCGCGTCACGCTGCTGCTGGCGGCACCCCTGCTACTGGCGGCACTGGCCACCGGCCTGCTGGTGAGCCTGTTCCAGGCCGCGACCCAAATCAACGAGATGACGCTGTCGTTCATTCCCAAGATCCTGGCGGTATTCGCGGTCCTGGTACTGGCGGGCCCCTGGCTGCTCAAGTTGATCACCACCTTCACGCGGGAGCTGTTCACTAATATCCCCGCGATGTTGATGTAGCCCCATGGTGGAGGTGACCTTCGCGCAGCTGCATGGCTGGCTGGTGGCCTTCTTCTGGCCCTTCGCGCGGATCACGGCACTGATGCTGAGCGCCCCGCTCTGGGGGCACTCCAGCGTACCACGCCAGGCCAAGATCGCCGCCGCCGGCGCGGTTGCTGTGGTGATCTCTCCCGTGCTCCCCCCCATGCCGGATATTCCGCTGTATTCCTGGGCAGGCCTGGGCATTCTGGTCGAACAGATGTTGATCGGCGCCGCCATCGGGCTCACGGTGCGCATCATCGTCTCGGTGGTACAGGCGTCAGGGGAGTTTATCGGCCTGCAAATGGGTCTGGCCTTTGCCACCTTTTTCGACCCCTCTAGCGGCACTAACATGATGGTGCTGTCACGAATACTCTACATGATCACCCTGCTGATGTTTCTGGCCTTCAATGCCCACCTGATGGTGCTGGAAATCCTGGTGATGAGCTTCGAGACGCTGCCAATCGGTATTGGGCGCTTCAATCCCGATGCCTTTATCATGCTGGCCCGCTACGGTGGCACCATCTTCTCCGTCGGCATGCTCATGGCATTGCCCCTGGTCGCCTCGCTTTTGATCATCAATCTGGCGCTGGGCATCCTCAACCGTTCTGCTCCCCAGCTGACGGTATTCAACATCGGCTTTCCCGCCTCGCTCACCGTGGGCCTGGTGTTGCTGATGGTACTGATGATCGACCTGGGCAGCTTCCTGGAGCGCCACTTCGCAAACGGTCTTAGATTCCTTCAGGGACTATTGGAGACGATGGCGCCACTCCCTTTGCCATAAGCCAGGGACAAAAAAACCGTTCCGACCAGGGCAGGTAGCGGAACGGCAAAACGGCCATGTCGGAGACAGGAGACAGACATGGCCGGCAGGGAACGGATGAAAGCGGGAACAGGCCTCAGAGATAATTGAACAGCGACATGCCCTTCATATCGGCGAAGGCCTTCTGGGAGGCCTGCAGGCCCACTTGGCGCAGGATGTAGTCGCCGATCGCCTCGGCGTAGTCCAGGTCAACCAGGTCAGAGAGGGTTTGCTCGTAGTTGAGCATGCGGTTGCCGCCCACGCTGTCGACCACGTCCAGCTCGTTGAGGCGCGCGCCGACGGACGCCCGCTTGGTCAGCACGTTATCGAGGCTATTGTCGAACTCGCGCATCACGGTATTCAGGGTGTTACGCAGGGCAGCCTTGTCCGAGTCGTTCTCGGTGGGATTCTCAAGCACCGCCAGCGCTTTCTCGAAGCTTCTGAACAGGTTGGTGTTCATTTCATCGGCGGGGGAGAACTCGATGGTATCGCCGTTCACTGCCTCGCCCTTGAGTTCCATGCGGAGGCCGCCGATTTCGACCACACCCGACTGATCATCATAGTCTGCCGTTGCCTGCACATCCCAGTCTTCGGTAGCCGGGTTAAACCGCTGCACTTGATACTGGGATTCGCTAGTGAATTCGATACGGAACGACTCACCGTAGTCAGCATTATCGTTATCAATCACCTGAGGTCCGGAGAAGGTAATGTTGCCACCGTTTCCAGAATCCGCCTCGGCCACATAGCCGGCACCGCTGGGCACGCTGTTGAAAATGGACTCTCCATTCTCGCTGACCTTCATCAGACGAGACGCATCGATACGCTGCTCTCGGGTATTGGCATCACCTTCGTACTGAATGCCATTGTCTGAGCGAACAAAAGGCTCGGAGCTGTCCTGGTAACCACCGAAGAGGTGCCGGCCGTTGCCGTCGGTGGCATTGGCCTGGCCGATCACTGTCTCATAGATGCCGCGCAGCTCGCTGGCCACGGACTCACGGTCGGCATCGCTCAGCGTATCGCTCGACGCTTGCACCATCAGCGTCTTGGCGCTGGTGATAGCGTCGCTGACGCTGTTGAGCACGCTCTCGGTCTGAGCAAGGGAGTTTCGCGCGCTCACGCGGGAGTCGGCAAACTGCTGGGTCACCGCGCGGGCCTGGTCGACGCCCACCGCCCGCGAGGCGGCCTGGGGATCGTCGGAGGGATTGACCACCCTTCGACCGCTGGCAATCTGCTGGCTGACCTTGAGAAAGTCGTTCTGCTGACGGTTCATGGACGAGATGCTCTGCTCGTACATGGTGACGCTGCTGACTCGCATCGTTTGCTCTCTCCAGATCAGTTACGCAGGCCGAGGATGGTGTCGAGGACGGTGGTGCCGGTATCGATGACGCGGGCGTTGGCCTGATAGAACTGCTGGTAGCGGATCAGGTTCGCCGCCTCCTCGTCCAGGTTGACACCGGACTCCGACTGCTGCACCGCTTCCAGCTGCCGCGTCAGCCCCTGCTGCGCATCGAGGTTGGCCTGGACGATATTGGTGCGGTTGCCTACGTCGCTGACCATGGCTCCGTAGGCACCGCTGAAGGAGGCACTGCCGCCCACCGTCAGCTTGTCCTGCAGGGCCTGCATCGCCAGGGCATTCTCGTTATTGCCGGTGCCGAAATCTCCACGGCTCAAGGTCAGGGTGGCTTCACCGGCATCCGGGAGCTCTTTCAGAGTGAAACTGACGCCATCGATCGTCAGGCGATCACCCGACTGAAGCTGCTCAGCTCCATCCAACGTACTGCCATCACGAGAGATGGTCGTTCCAGTCGACACACTAAAGCTGCCATCGGGTTGAACTGTAAGCTCATGAGATTGATTGGCAGCAAGAGCACCACTGGCGGCACGCACATTGCCGACAGCAAGCTCCCCGCCCTGCTCCACTAGAGAAGACGCGGCCAGCTTGTCCAGATCGTCGATGGCCGTTTGCATATTGGCGGCGGCACGGCGTACGGGCTGGACCTCGAAGCGATCCCCGTCCTGCGCATTCGCCAAGTTATCGAACTCGAGGGTAATACCACCAAAGCTCAAGGTGCTGGTACCGCTATCGAAGGAGGCATCCACGGCTTCACCAGTGCTCTTGCGGACCACCTCGAAATCACCATCACCTGGCGAATCAGCCGTTACTCGAATCTCGTAGTCGGCGGCTCGTAACTGATCCAGCTGAGCCTCATCAAAGCTGGCCGTTGCCGTGGCACCAGGATCGGCGTTGCCGTCATCGGAATACACCTGAGGCTCGCCGATGCGGAACAGGTCGCCGCCCTGAGCGCCATCGAGATCGGCACCCAGGGCATGCTGGGCATTGAGCCCGCTGGCAAGGGAAACCGCCAGTTGACCGATCTGGTTCTGGGTCTTGTCCAGCGTCTCGCTGCGGAAGTCCATCAGGCCGCCCAGGGTGCCGCCGGTCACGGTGTCCTCATCCAGCGCCACTATGTCACCGTTGGAGTCACGATAGCCCAACACGGTGCGCTGGGGATCATTCGGTGAGTCCATCGCCTCCAGGCGATAATGCTGGGTGCCGGCCACCAGCGGCTGACCGTTGGGCAGGCTGATGTTGTAGGTCTTGCCGTCCTGGATATTCAGCCGCACGTCCATGCGCTCGCTGAGCTCATGCACCATCTGGTCACGCTGGTTGAGCAGGCTGTTGGGCGCCTCGCCACTGCGCGCCCGGGCCAGGGCAATCTCGCGGTTGATATCGGCCAACTGTTCGGTGGAGTTGTTGATCTGGGTGACCTCGTCGGCGATCTGGCCGTTGATGCCTTCTTGCATATCCTGCAAGTAACCGTCGAATGAGCGGAACTGCGCCGTCAAGGTATCGGCTGCGCCCAAAACACCCTGGCGAGCGGCGGGATCCGAAGGCGCACTGGCCAGGTCCTCCATGGCAGAGAAGAAATTCTGCATCAACGGTGCCAGACCTGCATCTCGATCTGCCAACAGGCTGTCGATCTGCTCCACCTGCTGATTATACGACTCCAGCGCGCTGGACTTGCTGGTAGCGGCGTTGAGCTGTGAAGCCACGTACTGGTTGAACTGGCGCTGTATGTCGTTGACCTGCACACCGCCACCAGCACGGCCCTCGCCGAGCTGGGTTACCTCGCGGTTGTACCCCGGGGTATAGACGTTGCTGATGTTGTTGCTGGTACTGTTGAGGGCGCTCTGGGCGGCATTGAGGCCGCTGAGCCCAGTCGAGAAGATACTCATGAGGGGATTCCCTTGGCCATTACCCAGTTAATCGGCAGCGCGGCGACAATCTTGAGGCCGAATCATCGCAATGCTCCAAGGCCGATGGACCCTGCACTGGCCAGATTCAGTGACTGCTCGAGGGGACGCATGCTGTTCATGACTGCAATCAGCTTGTCGGCGTAGGCTGGATCGGTAGCGTAGCCACCCTTCTGCAGGGCATGCGCCGCCTCGGCCGGGCTTCCGGCCGTGGTCACCGCCTGGTAACGGGGATTGTTCCCGATCAGGTTGGCATAGTCGATGAAGGCCTCCTCGAAGGAACCGTAGACCCTAAAGTCATCACGAATTTTCTGACGACGCCCGTCATAAACCTCGTGGGTGACGATCTCGGTGGTATCTCCCTGCCAGCTACTACCGGCCTTGATACCGAAGAGGTTGTGGCTGTTGCCGCCATCACGTGTGGAGATCTCGTGGCGCCCCCATCCAGTCTCGAGCGCCGCCTGGGCCAAGATCAGCTCGGCCGGTACCCCGGTGGCTCGACTGGCAGCCTGGGCGGGGGCCTCGAGGCGACTCAGGAAAGTACGCACATGATCGGGCAGATCGTGGCGCTCTCGAGACGCCGGGACCGCATCCGCTCGCTGAATGGCTTCCTCAGCTGTAGAAGAGGGTGTCAGGCTGCTCGTCATCGGCCGTGCGTCAAGCTCGGCCATGAAGCCCTTGGCATCGCTCTGTTCAGATGACGCGGAATCCTCAGCAGGCAAGGCTTCGGTATCCGGCTGGATCGCATCACGTAGGGGCTTGGGTGTTCCACGCGGAATCCCGGCAATCAGGTCGTTTTCAGCTTGAGATGCTTGCTGCGGCACCAGGCCACGGTTCTCCAGTTCACTCACCAGCTTGTCGGCGAGGCCGATACCGCGACTCGCCATGGTCTGAGACCACTGCTGGTCGAGCATCGACTGAAAGAGCTCGCTCTGCTTGTTGTCGAGCAGGCCGGTAGTCGGCACTGCATCGCGCATGCTCTTGACCATCATCTGTATGAACAGGGCCTCGAACTGCTTCGCCGCCGCCTCGGCACCACCTGCAGGGTCCTGACGGGCGCTATGCTTGAGCCGCTGCAGGCCCTGCATCTCCAAAGCAAACTGGCCTTCCATTCCATGACCGCTACTCAGCGCCATATCAGATGATCTCCAATTCCGCGCGCAGTGAGCCCGAGGCCTTCAGCGCCTCGAGAATCGACATCAGGTCGGCCGGAGTTGCCCCCAGTGTATTCAGCGCATCTACCAGCTCCGTCAGGTCGGCGCCCTCCACCACCTTCAACGTGCCGGGTTGCTGCTCGATGCTCACCTCGGTGTCCTGGACTACCACGGTCTGGCCGCCACCGAAGGGGTTGGGCTGGCTTACTCCCACATCGGTGTCGATGGTGATGGCGAGATTCCCATGGGCCACGGCGGCCTGGCGCAGGGTGACACGACCATTCATCGCGATAGCACCGGTTCGAGAGTTGAGTACGACCTTGGCTGCCGCTTCGGTCGGCGTGACCCGCAACTGCTCGATGCGCGCCATGAAGTTGACCCGAGCGTTGTTATCTTGAGGACCATCGAGAGCGATCACACGGCCGTTCTGTGCTGCAGCCACCGGGCGGCCGAATTCCTGGTTGATGGCTGACACCACCCGCTGGGCTGTGCCGAAGTCTGCTCGGTTCAGCTCGAGCTCCAGAAGCCCACCACGAGCGCCTAGATCCAGGGGCACTTCCCTCTCAACCATGGCGCCACCCGTGATGCGACCACCAGCCTGCTGATTGATCTGCACGCTGCTGCCACCGCCCTGGGCACTGGCACCACTGACGAGCAAGTTGCCTTGGGCGATGGCGTAAGTGGCGCCATCCGCCCCCTTCAGTGGCGTCATCAGCAGAGTACCGCCACGCAGACTACGGGCATTGCCCACAGAGGAGACATTGACGTCCAGCCGCTGACCGGGACGAGAGAACGGCGGCAAATCCGTCGTGACCATCACCGCTGCCACGTTACGCAGCTGCATGTTGGTCCCCTCGGGTATTGTCACGCCCAGTTCATTGAGCATGTTGGTCAGGCTCTGCCCAGTAAACGGTGCTTGTGTCGTCTGGTCACCGGTGTTGTCCAGCCCGACAACCAGGCCATAGCCCACCAGAGCGTTGTCTCGAACGCCGGCAAAACTCGCCAATTCACGGATCTGTTCGGCACGCGCCGGGGTAGCTGCAAGTAACAGCACCAAAAAGACCATCGAAGTGATGAAAAACCAGTTGAGTCGCACCTGCGGAGATGGCTTCACTATCGAACTCCTGCTAGAAGGGCGAGACGTTGAGGAAGAATCGCTGCAGCCAGCCCATATGCTGTGCCTCGCTGATATATCCGTCGCCTACGTACTCGATACGGGCATCGGCCACCTGGGTCGACATCACGGCGCCCTGGCCGGTGATGGTGCGTGGGTCGACGACCCCCGAGAAGCGGATAAACTCGGTGCCCTGGTTGATGGCGATCTGCTTCTCGCCACGCACACGCAGGTAGCCATTATTGAGCACTTCCAGCACAGAGACGGTAATGGTGCCGGTAAACGAGTTGTTGGCCTCGGAGCCGCCACCGCCGCTGAAGTCACTGTTGCCCTCGACGTCGAAGCCGTACTCTGAGAGTGTTTCAAGTGCGTCAGGGAGCTGGGCCAGGTCGAGGCTTGATGAGCCGTTACGATCGGCATTGGACTGGCTGTTCTTGCTGGCACTGACCTCCTCGTCCAGCACGATGGTCAAGATATCGCCGACCATGGTCGGACGCCGATCCTCGAACAGCGGGCGGTAACCGCGCTCAGCTTGATAGATGGAGCCGTTGGCCCGCGGCGGCTGCGGCTGAGGGATCTCGATACGCTCCTGCTCGCCGACCACCGAGGCGCGCGGAATCTGGGCGCAGCCGCCCATCAGCAGCATCAGCGCTGCCACCAGCAAAAGGCTCGGTGTGCCCAAGCGCCCGGTCGTCATGCAGTCTCTCCCGCCATCATCGCTTACAGCTGGCTCAGGCGCGCCAGCATCTCGTCGCTGGTCTGCACTGCCTTACTGTTAATTTCGTAGGCACGCTGGGTCTGGATCATGCTCACCATCTCCTCCACCACGTTGACATTGGAGGTCTCGACGTAGCCCTGGAAGAGGCGGCCCGCGCCGTTCATGCCGGGCATATTCTCATTGCGGGGCCCTGAAGACGCAGTCTCCATGTAGAGGTTGCCGCCGACACTCTCGAGACCAGTGGGATTGACGAAGGTGGAGAGGGTAATCTGCCCCACCTCGTTGGGCTGGCTGGTGCCCGGCTCGGTCACGCTGACCACGCCATCCTCGCCGATGGAGATCGACAGGGCGTTATCGGGGATGATGATCGCCGGCTCAAGGGGGTAGCCGTTGGCAGTCACCATCTGACCGTTCTCGTTGAGCTGAAAGCTGCCATCACGGGTATAGGCGGTGCTGCCATCGGGCATCAGCACCTGGAAGAAGCCCTGGCCGTTGATCGCAAGGTCACGGGAGTTCTCGGTGTTCTCAAGCCCGCCCTGGGTGTGCAGTCGCTCGGTGGCCACGGGGCGCACGCCAGTACCCACCTGCATGCCGGAAGGCAGACGATCCTGAATGTTGTTCTGGGCGCCCGGCTGACGCATGTTCTGGTAGAGCAGGTCCTCGAACACTGCACGGGAGCGCTTGAAGCCGTTGGTGCTGACGTTCGCCAGGTTGTTGGAGATGACGTCCAGGTTGACCTGCTGTGATTCCAGGCCGGTCTTGGCTGTCCATAGTGACTTGATCATGTCGTATTCCTAGCTAATGAGCGTGTGGCGCTTACCTAGCCCTGTATCGATAGCAGGCTGTTGGCGCGCTGGGCGTTCTCGTCTGCGGTGCTGATGCCCTTCATCTGCATCTCGTAGCGGCGCGCCACGTCGATCATCGACACCATTGCCTCGACGGCACTGACATTGCTGCCCTCCAGAGCACCACTGACCAGGGAGACCTCCTCATCCAGCGGTAGCACCGCGGGGGCTTCTCCCTCGGGGCCTGGTGCCGAACGGAAGAGGCCATCATCGCCGCGCAGCAGGCCCTGCTCGGGTGCCGAGACCAGCTTGAGCCGGTCGACAGGCACCAGGGCATCGGGATCCTCTCCGGCGCCGATGGTGCTGATGGTACCGTCCGCGCCGATGGAGACCTGGGCACCCAGCGGGATCTGGATCGGACCGCCCTCGCCCATCACCGGACGGCCGTTGGCGGTCATCAGGATGCCGTCACCATCGACCTGCAAGTCGCCGCGGCGGCTATAGGCCTCGCCATCCGCCGCCTGTACGGTCAACCATCCGTTACCTTCCACCGCGACATCCAACGCTCGGCCAGTGCGGTTGATAGGCCCACTGGTGAAGTCCGACCCAGGCGTGGAGGCGGCTACAGATACGCGCGTGTCCAGCGGACCATCGCCCTGCACTGGCACCGCGCGCATGGCGTGGAGCTGGGCGCGAAAGCCGGTGGTGCTGACGTTGGACAGGTTGTTGCTGACCACCGCCTGCTGCTCCATGCTCTGGCGCGCGCCGCTCATGGCGGTATAAAGGATGCGATCCATGGCTCAGTCTCCGCTCTTACCGCAGGTTGATAGCGGTTTGCAGGACTTCGTCCTGGGTTTTGATGGTCTGGGAGTTGGCCTGGTAAGCACGCTGGGTAACGATCATGTCCACCAGTTCGCGGGCCATGTCCACGTTAGAGGCCTCAATGGCACCAGACTCGATGCTGCCCAGCAGGCCGGTACCAGGCGCGCCAACCAGTTCCTGACCGGAGGCCTGGGTCGCCGACCAGGCGTTATCGCCCTCCGGACGCAGGCCTTCGGGGTTACGGAAGTTGGCCATGGCGATCTGGCCCACTGCTCGAGACTGCTCGTTGGAGAAGTTGCTCATGATGGTGCCATCAGCTTCGATGCTGATGCCTACGAAGGCACCAGAGGTATAACCGTCCTGCTGCAAGTCGGTAGTACGTGAGGTGTTCCCAAACTGGGTAAAATCAGAAAAATCAATCTGCATATTTAAATCAGCAGCACCATTATCAAGGTCGGCTGCTGTCAAACTTGCTACAAATGGGTCAGCGGTCGCACTATCAAACTGCCCATCGCTTTCGAAGTTTAGCGTGACTTCACCTGCTTTCTTGCCACCTACACTAACCGTAGCATCCCATTGGTTCGAATCAGCTCTCTGAAAGTACACTGTTGTAACTTGGGGGTTACCCAAAGAGTCATAAGCAGTAAAATTACTTGAAAAATGATAGGGAACAGGACCTGTACCTAACGTTGCTTCATTTAAATCATCATCAGTAACTCGAGAATCGAGATTAGCAACTAAACTAACGTTCTCTGTCGCTTTAGCGCCAAGCTCCGCTGTACCGATCTGCAGGATCTCAGGCTGCCCCCCTGCCAGAACCACACCAGCATCATTGGCATCAAACCCCATGATCCGCGCACCCTGGGCGTTCTGCAGATAGCCATCGGCGGTCATGGAGAGCTGGCCATTGCGAGAGTAGACCACCTGGTCGTTCTGACTGAAGCGGAAGAAGCCCTCGCCGCTGATGCCGAGATCCAGGTTGCGGCCGGTGCTCTCCAGGTTACCCTCGCCGAAGTCCTGCAGCACCGTCGACATGCGCGTGCCAAGGCCAATCTTGGAATTGGCGAAGACGTCGGCGAACTGGGCGCTGGAGCTCTTGAAGCCCACGGTCTGGGAGTTGGCGATGTTGTTTCCCTGGACGTCCAGGCTGGAGGCGGCGGCATTCAGACCGCTGAGCGCTTGTGAAAAACCCATGGTGATGTTCCCTCTGCGTATTCGTAACCGGTGGTTGTTCGTTAGAGAATCTGCTTGATGGCGGAGAGGCCGACCTGCCCCTGCACGGCGCCCAGGTCAAGGGCGAAGCCGCCCTGCTCGCCGTTGGGCGTCACCGCGTTGACCATGGCGTAGTTCAGGGCATCGACGGAGAGCTCCTTGCCGCCCTGGGTCGCCTCGAGGCGGATGCGGTAGGCACCGTCAGGAGCGTAGCTGCCCTGGTCGGTCTCGCCATCCCACTGGAAGGATGAGACCCCGGCATCCACTGAGCCGATGTCATAGCGCCGCACCACCTGGCCCGCGCCGTCGGTGATGGTGACCTTGACGTTCTCCGCCGGCTCGCTGAGCTCCATGCCGAACGGCGTGGCGTTCACATTGCCCTCGCCGTCACGCCCCACCAGTACCCGGTCACCCGGCACCAGCACGCCCTGACCGATCAGACCGGCGGCTTCCAGGGCACGCCCGGCGTCGATCTGGCTGCCGATCCCATTCAGCGTCTCGTTGAGATCCTCGATGCCGTTGAGCGTGTTGATCTGCGCCAGCTGCGAGACCATCTCGCTGTTGTTCATCGGTTTCAGCGGATCCTGGTTCTTCAGCTGGGCGACCATCATGGTCATGAAGTTGTCGTTCAGCGCCTGGGAATCGTTGGCGCGCGAACTGGACGTCCCGCGGCTGGCGCCGACCCCGTTGATGCCGTTGAGCACGCTGTTATCGATGGTGGCCGCCATGGCTTAGCCCTCCCCCAGCGTCAGCGTCTTGAGCATCAGCTGCTTGTTGGTGTTCATCACCTCGACATTGGCCTGGTAGGAGCGCGAGGCGGAGATCATGTTGACCATCTCCCCTACCGGATCGACGTTGGGCATGGTGACGTAGCCCTCCTCGTCGGCCAGGGGGTGCTCGGGGCGATACTCCAGGCGCATGGGCGAAGGGTCCTCCACCACCTCACGCACACCGACGCCGCCAATGCCTTCCTGGGACTGGGCGCGGGTCTCGAACATCACCTGGCGGGCGCGGTAGGCCTCACCGTCGGGGCCGGCCACGCTATCAGCGTTGGCCAGGTTGCTGGCGGTCACGTTCATGCGTTGCGACTGGGCACTCATGGCCGAGCCGGAAATCTCGAAGATGGAGAACATCGACATGCACTCGCTCCTGGTTATTCGGGCTGCATGGCCTTCTTGAGGCCCTGAATGCGACTGTTGAGGATGGTCAGCGCGGACTGGTAACGCACCGAGTTGTCGGCGAACTGGGCCCGCTCCACGTCCATGTCCACGGTGTTGCCGTCGAGGCTCGGCTGAGCCGGGACGCGATAGAGCAGGTCACGTGAGCCAAGCGCCGAGCCGCTGCCCTCGAGGTGCCGCGAGGAGGTACGCGACAGCGACAGACCGTCCTGCCCGGTGCGGGACACGGCCTGTTTGAGGGCACTAGCGAAATCCATGTCACGCGCCTTGTAGCCGGGGGTGTCGGCATTGGCGATATTGCTGGACAGCACCTTCTGGCGCTCCTGGCGTAGCCCCAGCGCCTGCTGGTGCAAGTTCAATGATGCTTCGAGTCGGTCGATCATCCCCGCACTCTCCAAAAAGGGGTTTCGTCGATGCTGAAGAGTAGTGCGCAAGCCGTCACCCCAAAGGCAAGAACAGCCGACTTCGATACGCCTATTTCACGCGATGCCTATCCTGCCTGAGGTCTAGAATCAACCAGCGAAACTACTTCCACCCACTACCCGGCGGTGTCCACATGCCCGGTCCTCTCTGGAAACGATTCCTCTGGTTTCTTCTATTCATGGCACTGGCTCTGCCCTCGGCGGCCAACGAGCGCCTGATGCTGGAACGGGTACAGGCTCTACTTTACGAACGCGCCAGCACCTTGGGTGAGGAGGTGGTTATCGAGGTTTCACCACCCAGCGCGCGGCTGGGCGAGTGTGAGAACCCCACCCCGTTCCTGCCCAACCCAGAAGCCGAGTTGCGCAGCCGTGTCTCCGTGGGCGTGCGATGCGGAGAAGATGCACGCCAGGTGCGATACCTGCAGGCCAGCGTCGAGGTGGTCGGCCGCTATGTCGAGGTGGCCAAACGCGTTGAGCGGGGCCAGCCTCTGCGCGAAAGCGACCTGACACTGGCGCGCGGCAACCTGGGGCGACTGCCAGGCGGCACCGTTATGGCGCTCGAGGACGCCATCGGCCAGCATGCTACCCGCCCTCTTGCCCCGGGACAGACACTCCAAGAGCACCATGTACAGTCGCCACGCCTGGTCTATCGCAGGGATAGCGTGCAAGTGGAAGCCGCTGGCACCGGCTTTCGAGTACAGCGCGAGGGCGAGGCCATTGATGAAGGCGGCATGGGCGACAGCGTTCGGGTGAGACTTCCCGACCGCCTCATACTCGAAGGAAGAGTCGTGGGCCCAGGCCGAGTCAGCGTGGACTTCTGAAACCACGACCGCCACACTTGAGAAGACGATCGCCATCTGGGCTAAAGTTCTCGCCCGGATGGCCGATAGCCTGTGTAACGCATTGCTCACGAGGCTAACCACCGTGAAAATAGACAACCAGCACCCCAACCTGACCCGCCCGACGCAGGTCGAGTCGCGCCAGGAGACCCAGAAAGTCCAGGGTCTTCAGGGGGGCAAGCAGCAGGACGCGGGCCCCGCCAGCATGACGCACCTGAGTCAGGCGGCTGCCGACACCAGCCAGGACATCGATAGCGCCCGCGTCGAGGAAATTCGTGAAGCCATTCGTGAAGGCAAGCTGGATATTCGCGCAGAACGCATCGCCGATGGCCTGATCGCCAGCGTCCAGGATCTCCTCAACCAGGAAGGCAGAAGCAAGTGAGCCTGTCACGACTCATAGAGACTCAAGCCTACCGACTGGAGGCGCTTACCCGCTTGCTCACCCAAGAGCAGGAGCTGCTGCTTGCCGGCAAGGTGGAAGGAACGGCACTTGAGCAGCTGGCTGCTGACAAGCAGGCCCTGCTGGAGTCGCTGGAAGCCACTGAGAAAAGCCGCCTGTCCGTGCAACGCCGACTTGGCTACACCGCCGATGCCGAGGGCTCGCGTCAAGCCGCAGAGGATGCTGGCTGCCTGGAAGAGTGGCAGACAATGCTGGAACTGGCGCAGCAAACTGCACGCCAGAACCAGCGTAATGGTCGCCTTATCACCGTTCGCACCCAACACAACCGCCAGATGCTTGACTACCTGCAGAGCATTGTAGAAGCCCGCCCCTATACCGCGAAGGGCCGCCAGCGCGGCGGAGAGGGACAACTCAACGCTTCAGCCTGAGGAACGAGCTTTCAGCCAGTCAGCCAGGACCTCCACGGCCATCGGCTCGGCAATGAGATACCCCTGAACCCGGGACACCCCATAGCGATCAACCACCTCTTGCTGAGCAAGGTCTTCAACGCCAACGGCCGTCATCTCGATATTCAGAGCACCCAAGGCAGCGACCAGCGCTGCGAGAACCGCGTCAGACTGAGGAGCTCCCAGAGAGGCCACCAATCCCCTCCCCACCTTACCTCCGGAGATCGGCAGTTGCGCCAGTTTGGGCAACGCCAACACGTCACCGCAGAGATTATCGGCCACCAGCCGCACCCCAGCGCGAGCTAACCTTCGCAACATGAGGGCATGGGACGCATCCAGCCCGGCAAGCACCTCACCATCGAACTCCAGCACTAACCCCGCGAGATCTTCTTTCATATCGCGCAAGAAGCGATCCAGCGTACACCCATCAAAAAGCGCCTGCGACAGCAGAGAAACATCGACATTCACCGACAGCTCAAGCCTCGCCAGTGCACAGCCCTTCGCTGCACAGAGCTGCCGCTGGCTGACCACCTGCTGAAGCACCCAGCGATTGAGGCGAACCATCTGCCCCATATCCCGGACCTCAGGAAGAAACTCACCGGGAAGCAGCCACCCTCGCCGGGGGTGACGCCAGCGCACCAGGCACTCCACGCCGGTGCAACGCGCCTCTTCCAGGCTCCACTGAGGCTGATAGACCAGACCAAAATGACGACCAGGCTCCATCAGGGCCAACTGCAGCTCTGCACGGAATGCAGATCTGTCAGCCAATTGGCGCTTCAGCGCACGGTCAAGGAAGGCATAGCCATTTGGCCCGGCATGTCGCTGTGCCTGCTCAGCCCCGGCCAACAGAGAAGCTGGCGAGTCACCATCATCGGGGTAGAACACAATCCCGATCGACAAGCTCATCAACAGCGGCGGGGAATCCACCGACAAGGGGGCATCCATCGCCTCCAGACACCTCAGCGCCGCGGTCTGCAGGCTCTCAGGCGCTACCGGGTGCTCAACCAGCACCCCCCAGCGATAACGTCCCAGATACGCAATGCTGTCTTCTACCCTGAGCGTGTTCGCCAGGCGACGACTGACCTGTTGCAACAACTGATGAACCAACGCCTCGCCGTGCTCACGCAACACCCGGCTAGCACGATCGAGGCGAATCAACATCACCGCCACCCCTTGCTCAAGGCGGTGGGCACGATCCATGGCATGCTGGAGCCGATCCTCGAATATCCAGGTACTGGGAAGCCCAGTGACAGGATCGGCAAAAGGCGGCACCCGAGCACCTCCTCCCGCCCGTAGATCGATGAAAGAAAGCATCCGCGCGCCTGCCAGCTCATCGCCTACAGGGCAGGTTTCCGCCATCAGGAAAGGCCTGGGAGCCTGGCTCCCAGCTGCACTGAGCCACACACGGTGCCAGGGCCCCTCCATCTCGAGGTCGCGACCATGCGAGAGCCAACTGGTCAGCGTCACAATATCGCCAAACCGGACACCATCAGCTAACGCCTCCTGCTGCCCCAGAAGCCGCCAGAACATTGGATTCGCCCAAAGAATACGACTGTCCACATCAAGCAGGACATGGGCAACGGGCTCTGCCTCACCCACTGCTCTGGCCAGAGCCACCGGATGAAGGGCAACACCTTGAGCGCCAGGCTTGCCTGATGGTCCACGTGGTTCATATACCATATCGCTGCCCCGGCACATTGATATGTGCGTTCTTCACTTGAGTTTAGGCGCTCTCGCGCCAGCCGGAGGCAAAGAATTAGCCGTTCGCCATATTCAACGCTTTATCGACCGAACCAGCCTTGACTTGAGTCTGCTGTCGCACAGATATCACAACACTAAAGACTTTGTTAACACGGCCGATAACCTAGCGAGATCAATACGATGACCAGCACGAGGCAAGGATGTCGCAAACCGATGATGGCTATACCCGGATCGAGCGCCCCAACGAGGTAGAATCGCTGCTGGATGCGCTAATGGAGCCGGGCGGCGCCTCCCTGCAGCTGCTGGACGCTGGTGGTAAGCCGGATCCAGTGCTTCTGATAGACCAGATACCCGGTGAATCCCTGACCCTGGACATCAGCGCCTTCCGTGAACTCGCCATCACGCTTCGCCAGGAACATCCATTTCGGATTCTGGGGCAAGTCCAGGGCAAGATGCTTCGAACCCCAGCCATTACCGCTCAGTCCTGTAGGGAGGAAGACGGCCGCCTGCTGTGCGTCAGTGACTATCCACTGCACCTGGAAGAGCTGCAGCGGCGCTCTTCGTTTAGAGCACGCCTACGCCTGGGAATGGAAGTCGGTGGAATACTGCGTGATGACCATGGCCACTCTGCCCAGGGCGATCTCAAGGACCTTTCACTGGAAGGCTGTCAGCTCGAATTGCCACTGACCGCAGGCGGGATGCTGGCAGAGGCCGGCCAGCCACTCGAGGTGGAGCTCTGCTTTCCCGATGGCACGCGGTTTCTGGCACGTGCCGAATCACGCCACCAGAAAGTCGACACCGAGCGTCAGAGCCTGCAAGTCGGCTTCCAGTTCAAGGGGGGGAGCCCGGACCAGGAGCGCCAGCTCTGGCATCTGGTACGAGAGATCGAGCGAGAAGCCGCCCGTTATGACGAGGGAGGGGAGGCATCCCGGCTGCCGTCGCTACTGTTCCAAGCCAGCACCACTGCCCCTCCTGGCATCGGGCGGCGCAACACTCAGGCGTACGCCACGCCAATGGCCAAGCGGCTAGCTCGTATCGCCGGCTACCTGGACGCTCAGATGCTGGAACTTCAGCAAGGCGGCATTATCGACTCGGTACAACTCTCTCGCCACGCTGACCGACTCCTTCAGCTTCACGACGAAGACCGCAGCGCTCTCCTGTTCGCTACACGCTGTCTCCCATACGAGCCACGGCTGGTACGCCACTCTCTGGCTGTCGCCGTGCAATTGCTGAACCTGGCAGGTCTTGATGGAATACCCCGGGACCTCTGCAAGGCCATGATTGCCTGCGCCATGATCCACGACCTCGGCAAGGCGCTACTCCCTGTCGAACTGCTCGAAGCCGAAGCGCTCGATTCTGACCAGTACGCGCGCCTGCAGCAGCATGTGCCTCTGCTGCTAGAGCGCACGACACACTGCCACTGGTTATCGCGCGGAGTGCTCGCCTCGGTCGTCGAAAACATCAATGAACGCCTTGACGGCAGCGGCTACCCGCGCAACCTGCAGAGCAACGAGCTTCATGAACTGGCGCGAGCCGCGGCAGTTGTCGATGTCATAGAGGCCATGCGACGTGACCGACCGGATCGCCCCGCCCACCGGATCGACGAGATCTATCGCCACCTCCTGTCCCAGCCGGACAGCTTCGACCAGCGGTGGGTCAAACGCTACATCAAGCGCTTCGGCCTATACCCCGTTGGCTCGCTAGTGATGTTCGCGTCAGGCGATATGGGCTGGGTACAGGGGCTCGACAGCCAAGGGCGCCCCGACCGTATTCAGTTGACCCAGAAGACCGAGCCGCCCGGTCAAGCCCTTGGCGAGGTCATGCAGGGGGACGTATCGAGACACCTGGGGAAGATCGTCCACGAGATTCCCGTTTCCACTTAAAATCTGCTGTGGGTAACGGCCGCGTTAAAGTCCGACCGCTCGATGCCGATAGACCGAAATAATGACGTAGCTTGATGTTGTTCGATCCACTGCACTTGGCAACATCTGGCACACTTCGCCCAAATTGGCCACATCACGATATTCGCCCTGGCCCCTTGCGGCCATAACCGAACAGGAGCGACAACACCATGTCAGCTATGCGAGGAGCCGCCGCGTACGGGCGCGGTGCTAGTGCCTACGCACGAGTCGGCGTCGAGAGTGGCGTCATGTCTGCCAGCCCCCACCAGCTGATCGTCATGCTGTTCGATGGCGCCATCGCCGCGATCCGCACGGCCCGCATCCATCTTGAGGCTGGCAATACTGCCGAGAAAGGCAAGGCGATCTCCAAGGCTATGGATATCATCAATAACGGCCTGTTAGCCGCCTTGGATGCCGAAAAAGGCGGTGAGATCGCCGAGCGACTGGCATCTCTTTACGACTACACAACGCGCCTGCTGCTGGCAGCCAATCTGCGTAACGATGTCGAGAGCCTCAACCAAGCGGAAGCAATCCTCGAAGATATTGCCAGCGCCTGGAAAGAGATCGGCGGACCTACTGCTGCTCAAGGCTGAACTCAATGACCTCCAACGACTTTTCGTCCAAGGATGTGGTGGCCGGTTACGAGACCCTGCTGCAACAAACTCGCCGCATGCTGGAGGCTACCAGCCAGCAGGAATGGGAGACTCTGGTCTCCTACGAAGCGGACTACGTACTACAGACTGAGCAGCTTAAACGGTTGGACGCAACGGTGCCGCTCACGGAGGCACATCAACGGCGCAAGGCAGAATTGATCGAGCAGATCCTCGAGAACAACCTTCACGTGCGGGATCGCCTGATGGCGAGGCGAGACGAGCTGGGGGAGCTAATCGACACGTCTCGCCGTCAACGAAACCTCAGCCGCGCCTACGGTGTCAAACTGGGTAAACACACTTCTAGCCTGTCGCCGGACAATAAGAGCCTGACGTGAGCGGAATCACACCGCTGCTGGACACACTCCTCCATCAGGTACTAGGGAAGCGCGTCGACACCCCGCCTCCCCAGGACCTGAACCAGCCGGTCAAGCCAACCTCCCCGGCTGATGCTCCGCGCGCCCTGCACAGCGACTCAAGGCTGGATGCTCGCACCGGCAGTACACAAACTCAGAACACTACCCGTACCGCGACGAACGTCACGGATAGTTCGACGCCGCATCCCCGTCAAGGGGGTGCGCCGCCGGCCTCGTCCCAGACGCACTTGAGTAGCGCCGGCCGCACCATCGCTGACCTGCTGATGCGCTTCCCTGCACCACCCTCAATCCTGACGACGAAAACTCCACTGGTGCCAGCAGGCCAGGCACCCGACCCTACTCATGTGGCCTCGCGGCTGGAAGGCAGTGTTCGTGACAGTGGCTTGTTTTATGAGTCCCACCTGAACCGTTGGTACAAGGGCGAGCTACCACGGCAACAGCTGGAGCGAGAGCCTCAGATGTGGCGTGTGCTTCGCTTCTCGCCCGCCATGTCACCTGGCGCTGGCGGCCTGCAGGAGCAGAGACTTCTGCTGCCGCCCGATGCTCGCACACATAACTCGGGTGCCGCTCATCAGCCTATTCGTTCATCCTCTTCACACACCGCCACGACACCCGCCCCTCCGACACCTTCTTTTACCAATGCTCCTGCTTTGGTTACAGCCACGCCCTCTCCTGGCACTCAGGCAGCAGAAACTGTACAAACACCTAGTGGGACTGGCAGCGAGCCTCTGACGCTGCGACAGGCGCCCGCTGCCTTGCCGGACCCCGTTCACGAGAGCCTGCAGGGGATCGTCCGCCACCAGCTTGAAATGCTCGTGACTCCGGCGCTTC
The DNA here is from genome assembly GCF_021282295.1 of Halomonas sp. G15. NCBI lineage: Bacteria > Pseudomonadati > Pseudomonadota > Gammaproteobacteria > Oceanospirillales > Halomonadaceae > Halomonas > Halomonas sp. G15. Next base: position 41,916 of record NZ_JAJSPA010000005.1, read on the forward strand.
GCTTGGAAGGTGATGTCTGGAGCGGCTTGTTTATGGCATTGCTGATTCAGCCACCCGACGGGCAGCAGGAATCGAGGGAAGGAGCGCAGGATGAATCAGCAGGAGAGGATTCGCAGCGGACCTGGCGTTCCGACATCGACCTCGATGTCCAAGGTGCCGGACGCATCAAGGCCTCGGTATGGATGCAGGCCGCACAGCTCGAGATTGATATGCAGATCGCCGATGGCGACACCCTGGAACGCCTGCGGGAAGGGCTCGCCCCTCTCAAGGCCCGCCTGAGTGGCCATGGCTTTGAGGATGTAGGCGTTACACTGTCTCGTCTGACGACGGAGCCTCGCGATGACGTCTCATGATCCCAACCAACATCGCCGCCAGGCGGTAGCTCTGGCCTACCAGGGCAGCGACGATGCCCCACGCGTCATCGCCCAGGGTTATGGGGAGCTGGCGGAACGCATCATTGCCGAGGCAAGGCGGCAGGGCATCCATGTCCACGACGCCCCGGAGTTGGTGGGACTGTTGATGCAACTCGACCTGGACGACCAGATCCCGCCACGCCTTTATCAAGTCATCGCTGAGCTCCTGGTGTGGGTATACGAGCGCGCACCCAACGATGCGGATGTGCCACCTCGCCAGTAGTGTAAAGAATTGTAATTGTCTAATTATGATTAGCGACTCCCTGCGACACATTAAACGTTTGATTCCTTTCGCCTTTTGATCGTCATCACCACTCCCCCCTGCCCTTCAACCATCCTCTTACCTCTTTAGGTAGATTGCATCGCCACGATTGGCGATGACAATGGCTCGCACGACATGCCGCTAGCTCGACCCGCGGCACTAAAAAATCATCCGGCCGCTGGACGGCTAGAATCAATATGTCGACAGGGAATCATGACTACCAACTCACTCTGCGAAGAGATTCAGGAGCTAAACCTAGCCTACCTTCTGCTCGCCCAGCGCCTGCTAGGTGCAGATCGCGATGAAGCCATATTTCGCCTGAAGCTCAATGACGAGATTGCCGACCTGATTGAAGGGCTAAACGCCCGACAACTCACTCGCCTGTCTCGCACCAACCAGCTGCTTTGCCACTTCAGCCTGGACAGTTCCGAAAAATTGCGGCAGGTAACTGAAAACCCGCGTGAGCAGGGCCTTGGTTCGCTGCATGCGTCACTGCTGATGGCTGCAACGAAAAATGCAGACCTGTCAGGTGAGAGCCATGTCTGACAAGAGCCTTCTGAAAGAGTTGAAGCAGGTGCAACTGGCGATCGACCTGATCGAGCTCGGCGCGAGACTGCAGGTACTGGAGACAGAGACCGACCTGAGTCGAGCGCGCCTGGTGAGGCTGTTCAAGGAGATTCGCGGAATGTCCCCTCCCAAGGGGATGCTGCCCTTCTCTACCGATTGGTTCATCACCTGGATGCCCAACATCCACTCGTCGCTGTTCTACAACATTTACAGCCGCCTCAGAGAGGACCAGGGCTGCGAGCGCATGACCGCCTTCATCAAGGCCTACCGCCTCTATTCAGAGCAGATCGACAGCGACAACGCCGAGGCCGTACTCGGGTTGACTCGTGCCTGGACGCTGATTCGCTTCTTCGAGAGCGACCTGCTGCAGCTTTCTACCTGCACTCGCTGCTCAGGACATTTTGTGGCGCACGCCCACAGCCCCACGCACGATTACGTATGCGGCATCTGCCAGCCTCCTTCCCGAGCCGGCAAAACACGGCGTCGGCGCGAATCCGACATGCACGAGGCCGATGGCAGGCAGCTGGAAACAGTACGGCCACGACGTCTCGCCTGAACCCGATACGCCCCGAGAGCCAACCTCCCGGGGCGTTTCTTTTCGCCCCCTCCCTCAAGTCTGCCACCGCCTCGCCGATAACTGGGAAAGAACTTCAACCCACGATTCGGTTAAGGGATAGCGGCTGTGCTGATACCCATCGGTTACCTTGTGGTACTGCTTTCCGTATTCGGAGGCTTCGCGCTGGCGGGCGGTCATCTCGGACCGCTTTTTCAGCCAACGGAGTTCCTGATGATCGGCGGCGCCGGTATCGGCGCCTTTATCGCTGCCAACAATGGCAAGGCTATCAAGGCCACCTTTCGCATTTTCGGCCGTCTGCGCCGCTCCAAGCGCTACGACAAGTCCTTGTACATGGAGCTGATGGCGGTTCAGTACAAGATGCTGGTCAAGATCCGTCGCGACGGAATGCTGGGCATCGAGCGCGACATTGATAACCCACAGGACAGCGCCCTGTTCAACGAACACCCACGGATCCTGGACGATCCCACCATCATGGCCTTTCTTACCGACTACCTGCGCTTGATGGTCAGCGGGACCATGGAGCCCATGGAAATCGATGAACTGATGCTCCATGAGATCGAAGCCTTCGAGCAGGAAGCACATATCCCTGTCGACGCTATCGCCAAGGTGGGCGACGCCATGCCGGCCTTTGGCATCGTCGCCGCCGTGATGGGCGTGGTGAAGGCGCTGAGCGCGGCCGATGCGGCTCCCGACCAGATGGGCCAGATGATTGCACACGCTCTGGTTGGCACCTTCCTGGGCATCCTCGCCGGCTACGGCTTCGTCAACCCGCTGGCAAGCCGAGTGGAGCGTCAGGCAAAAGAAGTCGAGAAGGTGCTTCAGTGCATGCGGGTCACGTTGATGGCCAGCCTTCACGGTTATGCACCGCAGCTTGCAGTGGAGTTCGGTCGCAAGGCACTACACAGTGAAGAGCGCCCCGGTTTCACCGAACTGGAAGAGTATGTGCGCAACCCCAAAGCGAGTGAAGGGGGCGCATGAGCAACGACCGTCGCCCCATCATCATCCGCCGTAAGAAAGTAGTACATCAGCACCACGGCGGCAGCTGGAAGATTGCCCTGGCAGACTTCATGACCGCACTGATGGCGCTCTTCCTGGTGATGTGGATCCTGTCACAGTCAACACCAAACGAGCGCGAGGCCGTGGGCGAGTACTTCCGCACTCCCCTAGTTACGGCGATCACTGGTGGCGACGGCCAGGCCCAGAGCGAAAATGTCATTCCTGGCGGCGGCCCGGATCCCACACATGCGGAGGGGGAGAGAGCGCGTATTGATCTCAGGCAGCAGACCCGGCCCAGCGACGCTCAGCGGCGCGCATTTCGCGACCTCCAGCAGCGCATCGAGACAGCCATCAACGCCGACCCTGACCTTCGCCAGCTGCGGCAGCAACTGCGGTTCGAGATGACACCCGAGGGATTGCGCATTCAGCTTCTGGATACCGACCAACGTCCCATGTTCGACCTCGGCAGCAACCAGATTGCCCCCTACATGCGCGATCTGCTGCAAACCATCGCACCGCTGCTTAATGAGCTCGAAAACGATCTCAGCATCAGTGGCCATACCGACAACCTCGCATACCTGACGGGTTATCGCGGTTACAGCAACTGGGAGCTCTCCAGTGACCGCGCCAATGCCTCACGGCGCGAACTGGTCGCCGGCGGATTGGATCCGAACAAGCTGCTGCGTGTCTCCGGCTTCGCAGACAGGGTGACGATGCCGGAAACCGATGCCAGCGACCCGATCAATCGTCGCATTGAGCTACTGGTGCTTTTCGATGAAGTCGCTCAGCGAATTCGTCGACCGGGCACTCTCAACGGAGCAGGAGCGCCATCGCCACTTGGCCGACGCATGCCACAGGTGGATACGGCTCCCGTGGAACGCTTTACCGAGAGCCTTCGGGGGGCCCTCGGCACGGACTAAGGCCCGCACTGGGCATCACATTTTCAGGGCAGGGGTAAGCGCATGGATATCACTGATTTCTATGACACATTTTTCGAGGAGGCGGAAGAGCTTCTCGCCGACATGGAGCGTCACCTCCTCGAACTGGATATCGACGAACCAGATGCCGAACAGCTCAATGCCATTTTCCGCGCGGCCCACTCCATCAAAGGCGGCGCTGGCACCTTCGGCTTCGATGTCCTGCAGAAAACCACCCACCTGTTCGAGAACCTGCTCGACCATGCCCGCCGCGGTGAGATGACGCTGCGCCGAGACATCATCGACACCTTCCTGGAAACCAAGGATATGCTGCACGACCAGCTCGACGCCTACCGCAACGACGAGGAGCCAAATCAGGAGGCCTTCGCCCGCATCTGTCAGACCCTCCAGCAACTCGCTCTGGAGGAGATCGGCAAGGGGCTCGAGGGTGCCGAGGACGTGCCAGCACCAAGTCGTGCATCGGAGCCCCCCCCGGATAACACCACACAGCCAGACACTGGGGGGAGCAACACCCCCACTGAAAGCGCGGCAAAGGCAGACGGTGAGCAGCGGCTGGTAGTGGCGCTTCTCGATGTCAGTGACAAGGACCGTGCGTTACTGGTCGAAGAGATGGAGCAGCTAGGGGAGATACAGGCCCAGGATGGCAACCAGCAGTGCTATGAGGTCACCTTGATCACGGCAGTGAGCCGTGACGATATCGAAGCGGTAATGTGCTTCATCACCGAACCCGAGCAGGTGCACATTCGCGTCGATGAGAGCGAGGAAGCTATTGTTCCGCCCTCCACGCCGGCATCAGGCGGCGATGTCGCTGAAACATCCGATCCTGATAGCAGCATGCCCGGCGAGTCCGCCAAACCACCCTCCCAGGCCGCTACCACAACGGCCAGGTCCGATGGCGGAAATACCACGGCGGATGCATCCAAGGTCGGCAAGCCCAGTTCCAGCGAGCCCAAGCCGAAAAAGGCCAAGGCAAGCGAATCCAGCTCAATCCGTGTGTCGGTGGATAAGGTCGACCAGATCATCAACCTTGTCGGTGAACTGATCATCACCCAGTCGATGCTCGACCAGACCGTCAGCGAGATGGACGGCATGAGTAACTCCAGCCTGCTCAACGGTATGAGCCTGTTACAGCGCAATGCCCGTGACCTGCAAGAAGCCGTCATGTCAGTGCGCATGATTCCCATGGACTTCGTTTTCAGCCGCTTCCCCCGTGTGGTACGTGAGACCTCGAGCAAGCTTGGCAAGGAGATTGAGCTGGTTACCGAAGGCGAGTCCACCGAACTGGACAAGAGCCTAACCGAGCGCATCATCGATCCCCTGACCCACCTTGTCCGGAACAGCCTCGACCACGGCATCGAGCTACCAGAAGTGCGCGAGGCCAACGGCAAGCCGCGTTCGGGCAAGTTGACACTGTCTGCCCGACATCAAGGCGGCAACATCATCATCGAGGTGAGTGACGACGGCGCCGGCCTCGACCGTGACAAGCTCCTGGCCAAGGCTCAGGAAAGCGGCTTGCCTGTATCGGAAAGCATGAGTGACGACGAGGTATGGCAGCTGATCTTTGCGCCAGGCTTCTCCACTGCCAAGGAAGTTACCGACGTATCCGGCCGCGGCGTGGGCATGGATGTAGTCAAGCGCAATATCCAGGGCATGGGCGGACAGGTCCAGATCATGTCGGCCAGAGGCAAGGGCACCACCATCCGTATCGTGCTCCCACTGACGCTTGCCATCCTCGACGGCATGTCGATCAAGGTCGGCAACGAGGTATTTATTCTGCCGCTCTCCACCGTCCTCGAATCACTGCAGCCCTCCAGAGACAACCTCTACCCCATGGCTGGTGACGACGTGGTGCTCAAGGTGCGCGACGAATACCTACCTGTCGTCGCCGTGCACGAAGCGCTGGACGTGGCCAATGCCAAGACCGAGCTCAATGACACCATCGCCGTCATCGTTCAGGGTGAGGGGCGTCGTTATGCCCTGCTGGTGGATGACCTGGTCGGACAGCAACAAGTGGTAGTCAAGAACCTCGAGACCAACTACCGCAAGGTGCCAGGCGTCTCCGCCGCCACCATCCTGGGCGACGGCAGCGTTGCCCTGATCCTCGACATCGCGGACCTGCACCGTCTTAACCGCGCCAAGAAAGAGGCGCGGCATCAGCAACGTCCTCATCACGACCTGGAGCGTCGTCTCCAAACCGAAGGAGAAGTCTCATGAGCAGTCTCACCAACCCCAGCCTCGATGCGGCCACTCTGGAAGCTCAGAGCCGCGAGTTTCTGGTGTTCTCGCTCGGCGAGGAAGAATACGCCATCGATATCCTCAAGGTGCAGGAGATACGCGGTTACGAGAACGTCACTCGCATCGCCAACGCGCCGGACTTCATCAAGGGGGTCACCAACCTACGGGGGGTGATCGTGCCCATCGTCGACCTGCGCATCAAGTTCCATCTCGACAAGGTCGAGTATGGCGGTCAGACAGTGGTGATCGTGGTCAATGTCGCCGACCGCGTCGTTGGCATCGTGGTCGACGGTGTCTCCGACGTCATGACCCTGACTCCAGAGCAGATCAAGCCGGCCCCAGAGTTTGGCGTGACCCTCTCTTCAGACTTCCTCAGCGGGCTGGGTAGCCTGGAGGACCGGATGCTGGTGCTGGTGGATATCGACAAGCTTCTGACCAGTGACGAAATGGCCCTCGTGGAACAAGCCAGCGAGTAAGGCGGGGATGGAACAAGCATGCGACAACTGACAACGACAAAGAAACTGTGGGGATCGCTGGGCATCATCTGGATCGGCATGATTTGCCTCATGGCCTGGGGCGCCTGGGAGAACCGCCAGACAATGCTTGAAGAGCGGCGGAACGCGCTGGGTGACTATGTCGACATGGCATTGAACGTTGTCCGCGACCACGCCCGGCAAGCCGAATCCGGCGACTTATCGCTGGAGGAGGCCCGGACTCGCGCCGCCAGCGCAGTCCGCGAGATGACCTATGACGAGGGCCGCGGCTATGTCTACATCTTCAACGGCGATTATGAGCTACTCGCCCACCCTCGCCTGCCCGTCGGCACCTCCGTCCGTGATTTCCAGAACGAAGAAGGCCGCTACCTGTTTCGTGAGTTCGTCGAGGACGTGAACAGCGACGATGGTGTCGTCGATTACCTCTGGGCACACGCCTCAGAAGAGGATGCCCTGGCAGAAAAGTCGTCGCTCAACACAGTGTTCGAACCCTGGGGCTGGTATGTCGGCACTGGGGTGTATATCAATGATATCGATGCCGCCTTCGTTGATCGCCTGACCCGCAGCTTGCTGGCTCTCCTTGGAGTGGGTATCCCTCTGACGCTACTGATGGGCCTCGTCATCCGTAGCGTTACCCGCCGCCTGGGTGGCGACCCCGCCTATGCGGCCGAAGTGGTTAGTCACATTGCTCAAGGTAACCTCGACCGGCCTGTCAGACTCCGCAAGGGAGACCAGGCGAGCCTGCTGTTCGACATCGAGCTCATGCGAAGCAATCTGGAGAATACCATTGGGCATATCCACCGCAGCACCGATGAGGTCAATGGCGTAGTCGAGGAGATCAGCGCTGGCAACGACGAGCTGGCCACCCGCACCGAGCAACAAGCCGCATCCCTGGCCGAGACTGCCTCGAGCATGGAGCAGCTCACCGCCACCGTACGTCAGAATGCCGACCATGCAGGCAAGGCCAGTACATTGGCGCACGAAACTGCCGACAACGCGGAACGCGGTCACGACGCCATGGACCGGGTCGCCGCTTCGATGAGCGAGATCAATGATAGTGCGACTCAGATGTCGACCATCATCGACACCATCGACGCCATTGCCTTCCAGACCAACATCCTGGCGCTCAATGCTTCGGTGGAGGCCGCTCGAGCCGGAGAGCATGGCCGAGGGTTTGCCGTGGTCGCGGAGGAAGTGCGCAAGCTGGCCAGTCGTAGCTCCGAGGCCGCCGGCGAGATCAAGACACTTATCGACGGTTCGGACGCCAAGGTGACCGAAGGCACCCGCCTCGTGCAGGAGAGCGGAGAGATCATTACCGGCATTGTGCGCGATATCCAACAGCTGACCACCTTGATCGGCGAGATCTCGGCTGCCTCAGAGGAGCAAACCCACGGTATCGAGCAGGTTAACCTGGCAGTGACCCAGATGGACCAGATGACCCAGCAAAACTCTGGGCTGGTGGAGGAGCACTCTCAGGCATCGCAGCGACTGAGCATACAGACCCAGCACCTACGTGATCAGGTAGCTCACTTTCACCTGAGTGCGCGTCAGGCCCGGTCCGAGCGGGATGACCAAACACCTCCGGCCCATGGTGCCCAGGTATCCAGCACCGCTGAACACAGGGTCACACCGCGCGAATCCGCCACCACCACCTGACCGCTCAGGGACGATAACGTGAAACTACTCGACAACATGACGGTGCGCCTCAGCTGGAGCCTGGTGTTAGCAGTGTTCTCCGCACTGATCATCGCGCTGGGCGGCCTTGGGCTGTATGCCGCTCGCCACAGTGAGGCCGCACTGGAGACACTCAACCAGGTCAACGTGGACCAGCAGTCCTCGCTCAATCGCACCAATACTCAGATGCTGTTCACGCAGGTTGCACTGCGTGACCTACAAGCACGCCTGCTGGACAGCGATGGGCCACAGGATAGCGAGGCAATTCAACGCCAGGCCGTGGAGCTGCAGGGCAATCTGACGAAGGTTGAAGCTACCTTCCAGGAGTTCCTGGCACTGCCAGGAACCGGCGACCGGGCGGACATGATCGATGAACTACAGGTGAGCTTCGCCCGCCTGATGAGTGATGGCCTGAGGCCACAGCAGCAGGCGCTGTCGGCCGGGGATGCCGAGCAATTTCAGGCGCTCGTCCCCGAGGTCGAAAGACTTACCGAGACTTTCTACGACGACGCGGTCACCTTCTTCGTCGACGCCGAGCAGAGTGGTGCCAGCCTCTACAGCGGCTTTCTCAACCTGGTCGAGGTGCTTGAGTGGATGATGATTGCTGGCCTGGTGATCGCTGCCGGCACCGTGGCGGTGGTGCTCTGGGGGGTGACGGTCAATGTCATCCGTCCGCTCGGCAAATTGGTTGGCTACTTCGAGGCAATGCAACAGGGCAACCTGGCACAGCATATCCCTGAGCGCGGCAATAACGAGATTGGCCGACTCTACGCCTCCATGGCGGCCATGCAACACGGCCTGGCCGATACCGTCTCGACAGTGCGTGACAGCAGCAACGCCATCTATCAGGGAACCCAGAGCATCGCGCACGGCAACAATGACCTCTCGGCCCGCACCGAACAGCAAGCTTCCTCATTGCAGGAAACCGCCTCGAGCATGGAGCAGCTCTCCTCCACCGTGACGCAGAACGCCGACAATGCCGGCCAAGCCAGCCAGTTGGCCGCGGAGGCCTCAAGGACAGCCCAGCAAGGGGGGGAGGTGGTCAACGACGTTGTCAGCACCATGCACGATATCAGCAAGAGCTCCCATCGTGTCGCCGAGATCATCGGGACCATCGACAGTATCGCCTTCCAGACCAACATCCTGGCGTTGAACGCTTCCGTGGAGGCGGCTCGCGCCGGCGAACACGGCAAGGGCTTCGCCGTGGTAGCTCAAGAGGTGGGGCACTTGGCCAGCCGGTCCGGTGATGCTGCACGCGAGATCCGTGGCCTGATCGAGACATCGGTAAGCCAGGTCGATCGCGGCACATCCCGCGCCGACCAGGCAGGCAAGACCATGGGCGAGATTGTGGCGGCGGTACAGCGTGTCAGCGACATCATGGACGAAATCGCCTCTGCCTCGAATGAACAGAGCAGCGGCATTGGCCAGGTCAACGATGCCGTCACCCAGATGGACCAAGTCACTCAGCAGAACGCTGATCTAGTCCAACAGGCCGCCAGTGCCGCGAACCAGTTGGAGGCCGAGGCCAGCCGCCTCAAAGCCGCCGTTAACCGGTTTCAACTCGAGACCTCGGGTGCTGCCGGAGACTACCAGCCGGTCAATGATAACGACGACTTATCGCGCTGGATGCCAGCCTTGATGACACGTCGTACACAAGAGACACCTCCCGCCGACACGGCCCGGACGACCCGGAGCGACGGCGACTGGGAGTCGTTCTAGACACTCGAGCCACCCCACTAAACAACAACGATATCGACGTACGCCGCTGCAGGGGAACACCATGCGAAACAACCAGCCAGTCACTCAGCAGGAATATCTGCTTCACGACGACCACTTCCTTATTTCACGCACCGATCTCAAGGGGCGTATTACCTACGCCAACCCGGCATTTGTCGAGGTTAGCGGCTTCGATCACGATGAGCTTCTGGGGGCCCCACACAACATCGTACGCCACCCGGACATGCCCGAAGTGGCCTACCAGAATCTGTGGGATACGCTGAAGGCCGGCGAGAGCTGGAAGGGGTTGGTCAAGAACCGGCGCAAGAACGGTGACCATTACTGGGTCGAGGCCAACGTCTCCCCTATCGTCGAAGGGGAAGAGGTAAAGGGCTATGCATCTGTGCGCGTCAAGCCTTCACGCGAGGATGTCGAGCGTGCTGAAGCTGCTTATGCTCGAATTCGTGACGGGAAAGGTCGCGGGCTCACGTTGGACAAGGGTCAGCTCAAGCGCCGAGGCCTGGCCGGCTGGTTTGCAGGCGCCAGTCTGACCAGCCTGCGTGCTCGTATCGTCTCCATGGTCTTGGTGGCCGGAGTGCTTCTTGTCGCCAGCGGTGCACTGGGCCTTTACGGCCTCCAAACATCGGGAGAACGGCTGCGTACCCTGGATCGCGACGGTTTACAGGATGTCGCACGTCTGCAGCAGATCGACCAGCTGACCACTCAGGCGCACCAGCTACTTTCCCGCAGTGACCGCTTCGAGCTCGTTGACCAGAAAGCAGGATACGCCGAACAACTGGCCAGCATCGAGAGCGAACTCGACCGCCTGTGGTCGGCCTTCCGCGAGCGGGAGACCAACCAGGGCGGCATCGCCGACAGCTTCAATGCCGAGCTCAGCGCCTACCGCCAGGAGGGGATCGGCCACGCGATCAGCCTGCTGCAGAGTGAAGAGAACTTCGACATCTTCACCAACATGCCGGAACACATCGAGACGATGCAGGGTGAGGGCGAGGCACTGGCGGACAGCGTCAACGCCATGATCGCCAGCAAGCAGGATTCCGCCGGCACACTCGCCCAGCAGGCACGCGAGGGGCAGAGGAAGATGCTGATCGCCCTGGCCGCCCTGCTGGGTGCGGGACTGCTATTGCTCGTCACCATTGGCGGCATGACGCTGCGTGCAGTCATCCGACCCGTTCGCGAGTCGCGTGCCTTCACCTTGCAGATCGCTTCAGGCAACCTGGCAGCAGATGCCCCTGCCCGCCGTCGCGACGAGCTGGGTCAGCTGGTTGATGCGCTGGATATCATGCGAAAGAGCCTGGGCAGCATCGTCAACGACGTCAACGGCGGTATTGGCATCGTCACTCCGGCGGCCCGGGACATTGCCCGTGGTAACGAAGACCTCTCGGCACGCACCGAGCAGCAGGCGGCTTCACTGCAACAGACAGCCTCCAGCATGGAGGAAATGACCACTACGGTTCAGCACAACTCCGACAACGCGCGCCAGGCCAGTGGCCTGGCCGAGGAGAACGCCAACGAGTCACGGGCATCCGGCGAGCTGATGCAGCGTGCGGTGTCGACCATGGATGAAATCACCGCGGGCTCACGCAAGATGACCGAAATCATCGACGTCATCGACTCCATCGCCTTCCAGACCAATATCCTGGCCCTCAACGCCTCTGTCGAGGCAGCTCGGGCGGGGGAACAGGGGCGCGGATTTGCCGTGGTGGCTCAGGAAGTGCGCAACCTGGCCAGTCGCTCCGCCGATGCTGCCAGTGAGATTCGCAATCTGATCGACGGCTCCGCACGTCAGATCGATAGCGGCGCCACCCTGATTCATCAGGCGGAAGCTGCAATCTCGAAAGTCATGGATGCCTCCACCCGGGTCAACGATATCCTCGGCGAGATCACTGCTGCTTCTGAAGAGCAGAGCAACGGGATCGCCCAGATCAACTCGGCAGTGACGGAGATGGACCAGGTAACCCAGCAGAACGCCTCGCGGGTCCAGAGCTCGGCACGGGCCGCTGGGGAGCTGGAGCAGCAGGCCGAGATGCTGACCAACGCCGTAGCGGCGTTCCGGCTGCAGGGTAGTGGTATGGAACAGGCACCGAAGCGAGAACGCAAACAAGCGGTTGCCACCAGAGCATCCCGGGCCACCGAGATGAAGTCGCCGCAACGCGATGATGCCCCTAGCCCTAGCGTCAAGCCACAGACGACGACAGAAAACGTAGAGGAGTGGGAAGAGTTTTGAATGTACCCAGGGAGGGTGCCAGCATGTCGAACCCAGGATCCGGCTGGTCGGACAGCAAGCTGGAGCGCGACCTAGAGCTGACGGATACGGACTTCACGAGAATCCGCCAGCTCATCTACCAGCGCGCCGGCATCGTGCTGGCCGAGCACAAGCGCGAGATGGTTTACAGCCGTCTCGCCAAGCGGTTGCGCCACTATGGGCTGACACGCTTCGGTGACTACCTGGCTCGCCTAGAGCGACAGCCTGATGCCAAGGAATGGGAAGCCTTCACCAATGCCTTGACCACCAACCTCACCGCCTTTTTTCGTGAGGCGCACCACTTCCCTCTGCTGGCCGACCACGTCCGTAGCCGGCCAGGGCGCATCCGCGTCTGGAGTGCTGCCGCATCGACCGGTGAGGAGCCCTACTCCATCGCCATGACCCTGATGGAAGCCCTGGGCCAGCAAGCACCCCAGCGTGCAGAGGTCGTTGCCACCGATATCGATACCGACGCGTTAACCAAGGCCAGGGCCGGTGTGTATCCGCTGGAACAGGTGAGCAAGCTGGAAGAGTCGCGCATCAAGCGTTTCTTTCAGCGTGGGCGCGGCCCTCATCAGGGGTTGGCTCGCGTCCGTCCCGAAGTGGCATCAATGGTCGACTTCCAGCCACTGAATTTGCTCGCCCCTAGTTGGCCGGTACAGGGCCCGTTCGATGCCATCTTCTGTCGCAACATCATGATCTATTTCGACAAGGCGACCCAAACCCGCATCCTTGAGCGCTTTGCGCCTCTGCTCAAGCCTGACGGTTTGTTGTTCGCAGGCCATTCCGAAAACTTCTCCTATATCACCGACCGCTTTCGTCTACGCGGCCAGACTGTCTACATCCGCAAGCCATAGCCCGCACCTTCACTAAAGTTCTCTCTCCGGCCGCCGATATCACAGAACATGCCCTGACCGGACAGCCTGCGCTGCCAGAACCACAGGAGAGACCACTTGAGCGCCAGTAGAATCAAGGTGCTGTGTGTCGATGATTCGGCGCTGATACGCGACCTGCTCACAGAGATCATCAACAGCCAGCCCGACATGGAAGTCGTGGCCGTGGCGCCCGACCCCATCGCGGCCCGCGATCTGATCAAGCGTCACAATCCCGATGTGCTGACACTCGATGTCGAGATGCCTCGCATGGACGGGTTGGATTTCCTCGAGCGCTTGATGCGCTTGCGGCCCATGCCGGTCCTGATGGTTTCCTCGCTGACTCAGGCCGGTTCGGAAGTGACCCTACGCGCCCTGGAGCTCGGTGCTCTGGATTTCGTCGCCAAGCCTTCCTTGGGTATCCGCAGCGGCATGCTGGAGTATGCCAATGAGATCGCCGAGAAGATTCGAGCGGCGGCTCGCTCGCGTCCTCATCGTGCGCGGCGGCGCAACGAACCACCGCCCGAACGTCTCAAGGCGCCGCTTATCTCCAGTGAGAAGCTGATCATCATCGGAGCCTCCACCGGCGGCACTGAGGCAATTCGTCGTGTGCTAGAGCCGTTGCCAGCCAATAGCCCTGCCATCCTGATCACCCAGCACATGCCCGGCGGCTTCACCCGCTCCTTCGCCGAACGCCTCGATCGTCTGTGTCAGATTCGTGTTAAGGAAGCGAGCGACGGCGAGCGCATCCTTCCCGGCCACGCTTACATCGCTCCGGGGGACGCCCACCTAAAGCTCGCCCGTAGCGGGGCCAACTATGTGGCACGCCTGGACGAGGGTCCGCCAGTCAACCGCCACCGCCCTTCCGTGGATGTCCTCTTCCACTCTGCTGCCACCCAGGCCGGCCGTAATGCCATCGGCGTGCTGCTGACAGGTATGGGTAAGGACGGTGCCGCGGGCCTGGTGGAGATGCGCCAGGCCGGCGCTCCAACCATCGCCCAGGATGAAGCAAGTTGCGTGGTCTTCGGCATGCCGCGAGAGGCCATCGCCTTGGGTGGCGCCGCCGAAGTGCTGTCTCTTGAGGAGATCGCCCCGCGACTTCTCTCCCTGGTCACCGCATCCGGCCGCGCCCAGCGTGTTTAACGTCGATAGCCACGGCAGTTCCGACAACACAACACTAAGAAGGAAGCTCGGCATGACACGACTCCTGCGCAACATCAGCATCCATGCTGCCATGATCACAGTGCTGGCATGCTTTATAGCAGCCATCACGGGCGTTGCTGCCATGGGCTTCCTGGCCAGCAAGCAGGCTAACGAGACCATGGACACGCTGGAACAGATCAATATCAATCAGCTCAACGAGATCAACCGCGCCGATGCACTGCTAAGTGGCGCACTCGTGGACCTCGAGACAGCATCTAATCATTCCATGATGGGGCGCCGAGGTGAGGCAGACGCGCGACTGGTTTCCGCTGTTGACCAGATGGAGCGCGCCGAAGATCGCTTCGAGGCCTTCAGCGCGGTGCCACGAACCGAAGCCGGGGAGGAGCTGGGGGCCCGCGTGGAGTCGACCTTCGCCGCCGTACTCGACCTGGCACGCCAGCAGCATCAAGCGTTGGATCAAATGAACTCCACCGGCTTCAATGTTCTTCGTGAGCAGATGGCCGGCCCAGCCGAGGCGCAGGAAGCCGCATTAACGGAATTTGTGCGCTATGCAGATGAGCGAGGCAACGAACTGCAGGCTGACTACGCCAGCGTCACCAGCTTCTACGAAAAACTGGCACTCGCTGTGCTCGTGACAATTGCTCTTATGGTGGTACTGATCTACCTGGGCCTTCGCGGTGTTTTGATTCGCCCTCTCAACCAGGCGGTGGAAACGCTGGAGACTATTGCCAAGGCCGACCTTTCTCGAGAGATCAAGGTGCTCAGCCGCAACGAGATCGGCAAACTGTATGCCGCCATGCACGACATGCAGCAGAGCCTGATCCGCATCGTCGGCGACGTTCGTGACAGCAGCGCCTCGATCCATCTGGGCACGCGCGAGATCGCCAGCGGAAACGCCGACCTCTCCTCTCGCACGGAGCAGCAGGCGGCGTCCCTGGAAGAAACTGCCTCGAGCATGGAACAGATCACCTCCACGGTGAAGCAGAACGCCGACAACGCCCGCCAGGCAAGCGGTCTGGCACTTGACGCCTCCAATACCGCAGAGCGTGGCGGCGATGTCGTTCAACAGGTTGTCAGCACCATGCACGGCATCTCCGGCAGCTCGAAAAAGATTGCCGATATCACAGGGGTAATCGACTCCATCGCGTTCCAGACCAACATCCTGGCCCTCAACGCCTCAGTAGAGGCAGCTCGCGCCGGCGAGCAAGGTCGAGGCTTTGCTGTCGTCGCCGGTGAGGTTCGTCAGTTGGCAAGTCGCAGCGCCGATGCCGCCAAGGAGATCAAGGGGCTGATCGAGAATTCCGTCAGTCAGGTAACTCAAGGCTCCACCCTGGTAGAACAGGCCGGCGAGACCATGCAGGAAGTCGTTGCGGCCGTTCGCCGCGTTACCGACATCATGGATGAAATTTCTGCTGCTTCGCAGGAACAGAGCGATGGCATCGAACAAGTGAGCCAGGCGGTTGGACAAATGGACCAGGTAACCCAACAGAATGCCTCTCTGGTTCAGGAAGCCTCTGCCGCCGCTGCCTCCCTCGAAGATCAGGCCAGTCGCCTGGAGAAGGCCGTGGCGGTATTTCGTTTGGCTAACGACGCAGCCCCCAAGGCCGCTGGTTCAGCGCCTCGTGAACAGGACGTTACCAAAACTGCCTCTTCCGCAACGGCTGGGCGAATTGCGACTGCCGCCGGCACACCCGACAAGCCACAATCCACTCTTCGGCGGGAGACGCCCGCCGAGGCCGAGTGGGAAGAATTCTAAGCGACGCCGGCCGTGCCGGCGCCATTTGCCATGACACGACATGAGGAAACCCGATGGCAGACAAGAACATGAGCATCCTGGTAGTAGATGACTTCCCGACCATGCGCCGGATCGTCCGCAGCCTGCTCAAGGAGCTGGGCTTCACCAACGTCGAGGAGGCCGAGGACGGCCAGGACGCCCTCAACAAGCTCAAGGCCGGCGGCTTCGAGTTTGTGGTGTCTGACTGGAATATGCCCAACCTCGACGGCCTTGAGATGCTCAAGCAGATCCGCGCCGACGACGCCCTCAAGGATCTGCCAGTACTGATGGTCACTGCAGAGGCCAAGAAGGAGAACATCATCGCAGCGGCCCAAGCCGGCGCCAATGGCTACGTGGTGAAGCCCTTCACTTCGGCCACCCTGGAAGAGAAGCTCAACAAGATCTTCGAAAAACTTGGTATGTGATAACACCGGAGAGCCACTGGCTCTTCGGCGAGGAGATTTACCATGAGCAACGACGTTCCCCAGGGTAACCAGGCGACTCACGGAGATGACCTGGTCCAGCGGATCGGCCAGCTGACTCGAATGCTGCGCGAGAGCATGCGCGAGCTCGGTCTCGACAAGGAGATCGAACGCGCGGCAGAGGCGATCCCGGACGCTCGCGACCGCCTGAGCTATGTCGCCACCATGACCGAGCAGGCCGCAGAACGCGCCCTCAATGCCATCGACCGGGCGCAGCCGCTACAGGATACCCTAAGCGAACAGGCCCAATCTCTGGATAGCCGCTGGGCCGAGTGGTTCGCCGAACCCAAGGAGCTGGACGAGGCACGCGACCTGGTCACCGAAACACGCCAGTACCTGGCCTCAGTACCGGACAGAACCCAGGCTACCAACAAAGAACTGCTCGAAATCATGATGGCCCAAGACTTTCAGGATCTGACCGGCCAGGTCATCAAGAAGATGATGGATGTGATCCGCGAGATCGAGCAGCAGCTGGTTCAGGTACTGATCGACAACGTGCCTGAAGGCCAGGCACGTGACGACCTCCAGAAGAAAGCCAGCGGCCAGTGGGAGACGGACGACAGGCGACGCGAAGAAGGCCTTCTCAACGGCCCGCAAGTCAAGCCCGACAGTGAGGATATCGTGACTGGCCAGGACCAGGTTGACGATCTGCTCGACCAGCTCGGCTTCTGACGCTGACGCCCCCCTCCCCCAACTTCCCTGATTAGGCCGTGCCTCGCGGATAAGACTGCGATTAACGGCCCTTTTTGACGCATCACCTCTTCCCCGCCGACGTCACAATGACCAGGGTGCAGACAAGTGCCCGGTAAACCATCATGGCGGATCAGGACAGCGATCAGGAAAAGACCGAAGAGGCCACACCCCGACGCCTGGAAAAGGCGCGCGAGGATGGCCAGGTTGCTCGTTCCCGTGAGTTGGCCACCTTCATGCTGCTCCTCGGTGGTGTCGTGGGTTTGTGGACCATGGGCGAGATGCTCTACGGCCAGCTCGGCCTGGTCATGGAGCAGGCCTTCCTGTTCGAGCGCCGACATGCCATGGAAACCACGCCTATGCTAGCCCAGGCGCTGGATCTCGGCAGCCGTACCCTGTATGCCATGCTGCCGCTATTTCTGTTACTGACAGTGATCGCCCTCGTCGCGCCGGCGCTTCTCGGGGGGTGGTTGATATCTGCCAAGTCACTCAAGCCACAGCTAAGCAAGCTCAATCCCTTCAAGGGTCTGAAGAGAATCTTTGGCGTCCAGGCCTTGGTGGAACTGGCCAAGGCAATCGCCAAGTCACTATTAGTGGGCAGCGTGGGTATCGCATTCCTCTACCTGAACCGCGGCACCTTCATGGACTTGATGGACCAGCCTGTGCGCCAAGCTCTCGCCCAGGCGCTGTGGATGGCGGCTCAGGCCAGTGGCTTGATGGTACTGACTCTACTGGTGGTGATTCTGATCGACGTGCCCTACCAGATCTGGAGTCATGCCAAGAAGCTGCGCATGAGCAAGGACGAGGTAAAACGCGAGCATAAGGAGTCCGAGGGGGATCCTCAGATCAAGGCACGCATCCGTCAGCAGCAGCAAGCCATGGCTCGGGGCAGGATGATGAGCAAAGTACCGGAGGCAGACGTGATAATCACCAACCCGACTCACTATGCTGTGGCGCTGCAGTACCGCGAGCAGGGGATGCAGGCCCCCCGGGTCGTTGCCAAGGGTGCCGATGCGGTGGCTGCACGGATTCGTGAACTGGGGGACGAGCATCGTGTTCCCCTCCTTGAGGCCCCACCGCTAGCACGCGCCTTGTACCACCATGTGGATCTCGACCAGGAAGTTCCGATGACACTTTACTCCGCCGTGGCCGAAGTCATGGCATGGGCCTTCGGCCTACGGCGCGCCAATCAGGAAGGTGGCGAGGCACCCCCAACACCTCACGACCTGCCGATACCCGATGAGCTGAATGTCGCGGAATCCGGCGGCGAGAACGACGAGAAACGCCAATGAAGGCCTGGAGCCAATACCTGGGACAGCGTGACTGGATGTCAAAGGTCCCGATGAAGGTCCTCGCCGGCCCCGTGCTGATCATCATGATCCTGTCGATGATGATCCTGCCGCTGCCCCCCTTCGTGCTGGACCTGCTGTTCACCTTCAATATTGCGCTGGCAGTCATGGTACTGCTGGTAAGCATGTTCACTCAGAAACCGCTGGATTTTGCAGCCTTCCCGGCAGTGCTGCTGTTCACCACCCTGCTGCGATTATCACTGAACGTTGCCTCAACCCGCGTGGTACTGATGGAGGGCCATGCAGGGGGTGACTCGGCAGGCAAGGTGATCGAGGCCTTCGGCCAGTTCCTGGTCGGTGGCAACTTCGCCGTCGGCCTGGTGGTTTTCCTTATTCTCGTGATCATCAACTTCATGGTCATCACCAAGGGTGCCGGCCGTATCGCCGAGGTGGGCGCCCGCTTCATGCTCGACGCCATGCCCGGCAAGCAGATGGCCATCGATGCTGACCTCAACGCCGGCCTGATCGGCGAGGAAGATGCCAAGAAACGCCGCAGCGAAGTGTCTCAAGAGGCAGACTTCTACGGCTCCATGGATGGTGCCAGCAAGTTTGTGCGTGGCGACGCCATGGCCGGCCTGGTGATCATGGTCGTCAACATCATCGGCGGCCTGCTGATCGGCATGCTGCAACACGACATGGCCTTCGGTGACGCCGCTCGGACTTATGTCCTGTTGACCATTGGCGATGGCCTGGTGGCCCAGATACCAGCCCTGGTGATCTCCACTGCCGCCGGCGTCACGGTATCGCGCGTGACCACCGACCAGGACGTCGGCCAGCAGATGATCGGACAGCTGTTCGTCAACCCGCAGGTAATGATTCTTGCCGCCGGTGTCATGGGCCTGCTCGGCCTGGTTCCGGGAATGCCTAATCTGGTATTCCTGATCTTTACTGCCTTGCTGGGCGGCCTGGCCTGGTGGCTCCTGCGTGAACGCGATCGCAAGCTAGTCGAGCAAGAGATCAGCGAAGCACCTGCGCCAGTGCAAGAAGCCCCCGAGGCGAGCTGGGAAGACGTCCAGCTGGTCGACATCCTGGGACTTGAAGTCGGCCACCGCCTGATACCGCTGGTCGACTCCCGCCAGCAGGGCGAGCTTCTCGGTCGCATCAAGAGTGTGCGCAAGAAGTTCGCCCAGGAGATGGGTTTCCTGCCCCCCGTGGTTCACATTCGTGACAATCTGGAGCTTGGTGCCAATACCTATGTATTGAGCCTTAAGGGAGCAGAAATTGGTCATGCTGACGCCTACCCAGGCCAGTGGCTGGCCATCGATCCTGGCCAGGTGACCGGCGAGTTGAAAGGCACCCCAACCAAGGAACCGGCCTTCGGCCTCCCGGCGGTGTGGGTTGATAGCGATCAGCGAGAACATGCTCAGGTCTATGGCTACACCGTAGTCGATGCCAGCACCGTAATCGCCACCCACCTCAATCACCTGATGCAACGCCACGCTGCCGAGATGCTGGGCCGCAGCGAAGTACAGAAGCTGCTCGACAAGCTGGGCGAGGAGAACAAGGCGCTTGTTGAGGATGTGATCCCCAAGGCCATCACGTTAACGGTATTCCAGCGCATCCTGCAGAACCTTCTGGAGGAAGAAGTCACCATTCGCGACCTGCGCACCATCCTGGATACCCTCGCCGAATACGCCCCTCAGCAGCAGGATGCTAATGAACTGACTGCCCTGGTGCGCATATCACTGGGACGCGCCATCACACAGCAGTGGTTTGGCGGTCAGGAACAGCTCAACGTCATAGGCCTCGATAGCCAGCTAGAGCAGGTGTTGACCCAAGCCATGAATGGCAATGGCTCTCTCGAACCCGGCCTGGCCGAAACATTAATGACCCAGGCCGAGCAGGCACTGGAACGTCATGAGTCCAGCGGTGAGCCACCGGTGCTGGTAGTCCAGCATAATCTGAGGGCCTTGTTATCACGCTTCCTGAGACGCCGTCTGCGTCATCTGGTGGTGATGTCCCAGGCCGAGATCCCGGATGATCGCCACCTGCGTGTCACCACCCTGATTGGAGGTCACTAATCGATGGGCGTTATGCGTTTTACCGGAGCCAACAGTCGCGATGCCATGCGTCAGGTACGTGAGGTACTTGGCGACGACGCCCTTATCCTGGCCAACCGCCCCACAGACGATGGGGTAGAGATCCTCGCCATGGCCGATGATGCCGTCGGCAACCTGACCTCCTCCCCAGCCCCCTCTTCTCGCGTCGCGTCATCGCGGTCGGCAACAGCTGAATCTGGCAATGAGACTGCTCGGACCGAGCCGCACTCGCCTGCCGCCCCTGAAGCGAACGAAGAGTCAGCAGACCTCCGCTCAATGAGTGCACGGTTGCTGAGTGAAATGCAGGATATGCGCGCCCTGTTGGCACGCGAACAGTCACGCCGGCATCCGGAGACCGACTGCGCCGGCCGTCTAAGACGCATCCTGCGCGAGGCTGGCTTCAGTCATGACTTCGCTCAGGAGCTCGTTACTGGCCTGCCACGAGAACTAGACAAGACCGCCCCCGACGATGAGCGCCCACTGGCCTGGCTGCAGCGTCAGCTGGCAAGCCAACTGAGCGTCGGGACGGATGAGGACGCATTCTTTCAAGCTCCTGGCATTACCGCGCTGGTCGGTCCCACTGGCGTAGGCAAGACCACCACTACGGCGAAGTTGGCAGCACGCTACGTCGAGCGCCATGGCGCTGACCGGGTGGCACTGGTCACTACTGACAGCTTCCGTATCGGCGCGCACGAGCAGTTGCGGATCTATGCCGAACTGCTCGGCATCCGGATGGTGGCACTCGATCCGGACCAACCCGTTGACTCCCTGGCCACTCGGTTGATGGGGCGACGCTGGGTGATTATCGACACTGTCGGAATGAGCCAACGCGATCAGAGGATCGTTGAGCAGATCGCCCAGCTGCAGGGAGGTCGAGTCAAGGTCCACATGGTCCTGCTGCTCAATGCCGCCAGCCAGCCGGAAACACTCAACGAAGTGGTGCAGCGATACCGGGCGGCCGCCACCTCAGCCAACTCACGGCTTGACCGCTGCCTGGTATCGAAGCAGGACGAGGCCTGCCGTCTTGCGCCGGTGCTGGAAACGATAATACGTCACAATTTGACTCTGTCCTTTGTTTCCCACGGACAGCGGGTACCGGAGGACTTGAGCCTGCCCGATGCCGCTTCGCTAGCCGCTCGCGCACTGGCCACACGCTCACCACTTACCGAAAATGCTGAATCGGCTCCCGCCAGATCGCCCATTGCTGGTCGCCAGTTGCTGGGGCAAGGGCGTCGAATCGCCTTATCCTTAACCCGACTTCGCGCAAGAGTCCCAGGCTTCAATACGCTCGAAAGGGCCTGGGATCTGAGTGCCACCTCTACGGTTGAGCAGCAGGACAATCTGCCCTCTCTGCTGGAACCTTCCTCCCACACGACACCCGCTACCGGACTCCTGTGGGCTCCCCGCCGAGCAGCTAGCCGAAGTGATTGGCGCCTGCCTGACCTGTGCGTGGATGCCGAAGGTCTGCCCCGTCTGCCAGTGCGACTACAACATCGACAACCAGCGGGTGACCTGGAGCGCCTGAAGGCAGCACTGGCACATCAAGCCAATGAGTCTTCGCCCTTCCAGTTATTCCCGACCCTGCCAGGGTCGACCATTCGTGACGAGCTCGACGGCTCCTCGATCCAATGGCTTGCACGCGCCCAACCGGCAACGCGAGTGATTCATCAAGGGGAATCACGCTCAGTATCTCGGCTGGCGTCACTTTTCGATGGTTGCGGCCATCTTGATACCCGACTGCGCGGCAAGGCGGTCAAGGCGTCGCTGGCAAAACTACGAGTGTCATTGCCACCATCGAAGCGAGACAGCGCTGAAGCTTGCCAATATGCGCATCTCTGGCAGGCCACCTTGTATGACGAGGAGAGTGGGCGACAACTAGGCAAGCGCTATTGGCTGAGTCCGTCGGAGGAAACGCACAGCGCACGACCACTACTTCAGGCCGTGCTTAACAGCGAAGGGTTAGAGCAGCTGACTCGAGAGGCCATGTCGACACTCACGGCTTGGCTTCCTGCCGGGACGCGTGCCGAGCTCCTTTTGGCTCTGGCAGCGGGCATCGCTGCGGTCACGCTTCACCTGGAACATGCAGGAGATGAGGACGCCATGGACCTCAGGGCCGAGCTACTGGAGTTGTTGGGCACTCGCCGACGCCGTCGAGACACTGCCCTGCTACAGGCCCTACTGCAACTGTTCGCCACTCGGGAGGCGATACGCCATATCCAAAGCAGCGGGGACGCGCAGTGATGGATCAGGCGGCAGGACTGCGGGCCAGAGCGACCAATGTATCCCGACGGCAGCACTCTGCTGGGACGTCTACCACCTTGATCGTGGCAGGGCCTGAGCGCTGCATCGACACCGTGCGCAGCCTGCTCGACCATTGGCAGGCTGAAGGCTACCGCTGGGTAGGTGACCCGGAGGATTGGCGTCTAGTGCCCGTATCACCGGACAGTCCCTACCTTGCGACACTGGCCAGCGAGCAACCACGCTGGGCGGTATGGGTCGACAGGGACGCCGAAGCATTTCTTCGTGGCTTGGCAACACTGACTCGCCTGCGCCAAGGCGGTGCCCCACAACGACTCCTTGCTGTGCACCACCCTGACGTTCCCCGCCGTGGACTTCTCGAGAACCTGCGTCAGGCGGCCGCCAGCCGCCTGGGCATTGACCTTTTGGTGATCGCACGATGACGAAACACCGTTACCTCCTCCTGATATTTGCCTTGTGCCTGGTACTACTGCCCCTACCTAGTATGGGAGCTGGGAGCTGGGTGGCTGACCAGACAGGACCCAGGGTTGCCCTGGCCGATGCTGAAGTGCGCTCGTTACCTCTTGCCTCTCCATCTGATGAGGCCAGGGGCCACCACATCACCAGCGTGAGCTGGCGGTTTTCACTGCCCGACGCTTCTCGTCAAAGGGTATTGGCTCGCCTCTGCCATCCCGTACGCTGCGTTCCAATTCGCGATGAGCGCGGGCTTACTGAGGCATTGGCAGGCCTCGACGCTGACGTCCCTCTGGCATTTCACTTCCGCCTAGTGGCCGTCGGCCCCGCAGTCCAAACGGAAGGACTGCAGGTCATCGTCAACTACCGTTAGGGCTAGCTGCGAGGCAGATGAATGTATACAGCACACGGAAAAATCGACCAGACGCAGCTGATCGAGCAGTACCTTCCTCTGGTGCGCCGACAAGCACTGGCGCTTCAGGTTCGGCTACCTGCCAGCATTGATCTAGACGACATGATTCAGGCCGGCACCGTGGGCCTGCTTGAAGCCTTGCAACGTTACAAGGCAGGTCAGGGAGCCAGCTTCGCCACCTTTGCCAGCCAGCGCATTCGGGGGGCCATGCTCGACGAGCTGCGCACTCGGGACTGGCTGCCCCGCAGCGTACGTCGCAGTGCGCGTGCCATGGATGAAGCCATCCGCCAGCTTGAACAGCGTTATGGGCGCCCCCCCGAAGAAACCGAGATCGCGCAAGAACTGGATATGCCACTGGAGGAGTATCGAAGACTGCTGACCGACACCAACAACGGACAGTTACTCCCCTTCGAAGAGCTGATGGAGGAAGGGGGTGAGGGTCGGCTTCCGGTGGGCGACAACCAGACAACGCCCTATGCACAGCTGATCGACCAGGAACAGCGCGGGCGCCTGGTGGAAGCGATTGACGCCCTGCCAGAGCGCGAGAAGCTGCTGATGGCCCTCTACTATCAAGAAGAGCTCAACCTCAAGGAGATCGGCGCCGTGCTGGGCGTGACGGAATCCCGCGTGTGCCAGCTCCACAGCCAGGCGGTCAGCCGGCTGCGCACCCGGCTGGCCGAGCCCGATTGACCACGGGAGTTGTCAGCCGGCTGCGGCTCAGTTGCCGGCCGGGCTACCCCTCGGCACGATCACGCCCCTGCGCCTTGGCCCGATAAAGACGCCGATCCGCCTGGGCGTAAAGGCGCTCAAAGTCGTCCTTCTCCCCCGCCTCGGCCACCCCGATACTCACCGTCAGCCTGGCATCGTGGGCTGGGCTCGGCAGCGGCATGTCGCGAACCGCCTGCAGGATTCGCTCGGCGAGCCGTCGCGCGGCGGCGATATCACTGTCTGGCATCAGGATGGCGAACTCCTCGCCGCCCATGCGAGCGACCACGTCCATGCGCCGCGCGCATGCTTCCAGCAGGCGCGCAAAGCGGATCAGCACCTCATCACCCAACGGATGGCCGTAGGCATCATTGATCTGCTTGAAGTGGTCCAGGTCCAGAAGCAGCAACCCCAACGGCGCTCCTTGTCGCTCAGCACGCACGAACGCCTGCCCCGCCTCCTGGAGCAGGCGACGACGATTGTGGAGCCCGGTCAGCTGGTCCGTTAAGCTGAGGTGGCGCATGGTCTCTCGCTGATCCTGCAGGCGGCGCAGCATCAGCAAGACCCCACCGATGGCCACCAGTAGCATCAACAGCAGCACGGCGACAGCCAGGGTCAGGCGTCCCATGAAGCGCCGCTGGTCAGCGGATGCCCGATGTAGCAGCTCATTCAGCTCGCTGTAGGACCAGGCCAGAGCCTCTTCGAGTTCCATCCCAAGTTCGCGCAGCTGCCGCCCCTCCCCCGGCATCAATTCGTTGTCGATGCCCACCCGAGCGATGGCCTGCTCCAGTGTCGGCAGGCGACTCTCGACATAGGCCAGCTCCTCCAGATAGGGGGTATAGCGCGCCGGTGCCAGGTCGCTGCGCAGCAGATGATTTCTGAGCCCCTGGATTCTGAGGGGGATGCGCCAGATCAGCTCGTTGAGCTGGCCGAGGTGGATGCGGTCGGGGCTGTCAAGCAGGCTGTCCAGAACCAGCCTCAGGCGGTCAGGGTCCTCCTGGGCGCGCACCAGATCGGTGACCATGGCGGTATAGTTCGCCCCCACCAGCCGTCGCGCCTCGGTAAGGTAGAAGCCGAAGGCCGCCAGGCAGACACCCACCATCACCAGGTAGCCCACCAGCAGGCCGCGGGAACTCGCTCGGCGCATCACCGGACACTGACCTCGGCGATCGCCCAGATCCAGCGCGTCATGGACTCGGTACCCTCGAGCACCGCCTCGACGTCCTCAGGCACCACCAGCATGTAGGGACCGAAATCCTCTACTGCGATAGGCTCGCCGTCGAGGCGTGTGACCAGCAGGTAAGCCTTCTGCCGACGCTGCTCGGGAGTCAGAAAGGTGGTGTAGCCATCGTGAGCGATGAAGCGCACCCGGCGCGCCTGGTTCATGCCCTGAGCCTCCAGGAAGTCATCCAGCCAGACACCGGTGAATCGCCCTGCGAAGCCTTCCGGGTGGCGCATCTCGAGGTGGGTCACCCCGACCGACTCGATGTCCGGAAGGGTCAGGGTGCGCGTCTCGACACCCTGGCTCAAGGATAACTCGGTAGCCAGGGCACTACCGTCTGTACCTATCAGCAGCAGACCTGCCATGCCGAGACTCCAGAGAAAATGTCGCATACTGGGGCACCTCGCTGGGGTGTGGCGTCTGGCTTACGCCAGTCTCATCAGGCTATCGGTCTCGGCCAGCGCCTGAAGGTAGCAAGCCTGCAGGCGATCAGCGGCATGTTCGGGCGGCCGCTCAGCCAGCTGGTGCTCATGCTCCTCGCAAAGGCTCAGCAGCGCGCCCAGTGGGCCCTCCCGCCGCTGCAGCGCCACGCGGATCGGTTCGGCCAGAGACACCTGCTCCAACATCGCCTCCTGGTCCTCCTCGAGCAACGTATCCATCAGCGAGAAGAGACCGGTGGTAAAGGCGTCTTCCGGGTCGATGCCGGAGAACGGTGCCGCCAGCTTCTGGCACATGAAAGCGCGGATCAGCGCCAGACGAACCGTCAATCGCGAAGAAGGCAGCTCACTGGCCAGCGACAGTGTCATCACCAGTCGACGGATCTCGAGCAGCCCCAGCATCGACAGCGCCCGCTTCAACTCGGTGGGTGGCTTATTTCCGCGGGCGTAGAAGCTGGAACCGGCTCGCATAAGAATCGCCATGTGCAGGGCAGGCATCTGAATTAGCAGGTCATGCAGCTTCTGAAGATCGACATCCTCGCGATAGAGTTCGTTGACCAGGCGAAGCTGCGCGGCCCGGTTACCGTGTCGGGTCCGGGGGCGGGTAGCATGGAAGCCTGAGTCGCCGAGATAGCGACCGTTGAACCAGCTGAACCCCGCCTCCTGGCAGGCCGTCAGCCGTTGATGATCAGCGATGTCCTCGGCCATCAAGCAGTAGCCAGCGGCCTTGAGCGTTTCGATGTCAACACCCTCAAGCCCCTCGGCGACATCCACCACCACTACGTCAACCATCGGCTTCAGCGCGACCTGCTTCAGCGTTGGCTCATGCACAGCAAGCCGATACCCGGCATCCTTGATTTCAGCTAGGCTTGCCGCCACCTCTGGCGTCATCTCAAGTTCCTCCGGCAGTCCGATGATGATCTGCCACGGTGGCGTCGGCAAAAGTTCGGTGCGCACTAGCCACTCCTTAGGAAGCTCAATGAAAAGCTCTCGTTCACCGAGAGGGTGCCCTCCCTCGCCCTCGTAGATCACGCAGGAAAGAGCCTGCGCCACCTGACTGACCGGATCATCCTTGTCCGCCTCCGAGTCTGCTTCGTCGTGGCGCCGATAGACCAGTCGATCCGCTACGTGGCGGTAGCGATCGTCATGGATGGGCTGCAGGGCGATGGTCACCCCTGCGGCGGCTTGCTGACGGCTCATGCGTCTCTCTCCCTCAATCCCAGCACTCCCCCTCTCTTACCCGACGTGCGGCTGGGGGCTTAATGTTACTTTTTAACCACAAGCGTATCACGCCTGCGGAGGCGAGGGCGCTACCCTGCAAGCACCTCGAAAAACTCAAGTCTTGGCCATTTCCGCCGATAATTTCTTTTGGGTATGCTGTTGCCCCTTCACTCGCCTGCACCAACACCGGAGCCCCCATGAACCCTTCGACGCTGATCGGCATCCTGGCCAGCTGTGTGCTGCTTGCCAGCGTTCTGTTCTTCACTGCCGAATCTCCGCAGAGCTTCATCAACCTGCCGGGGCTCGGCATCGTTGTCGCTGGCACCCTGGCTGCCACTTTCATCAGCTACCCCCTCAAGGAGGTGCTAAGGGTGGTCCGCCTGGTGGGCATCGTCTTCCGGCGCGAGAACACGTATATCCGAGACGACATCGAGGAGCTCGTCGACTTGTCACGGCTGTGGCTCAAGGGTGACGTACGCGCTGTGGAGAACGCGCTGGAGAAGACCCGTAACCCCTTCCTGCGCAATGGCATCCAGCTGGTCATCGCCAACACCAAGGAAGATGAGATATATGACCTACTGCGCTGGCGAATTGCCAGGCTGAAAGCCCGCGAGCACGCTGAAGCCCAGATCTTTCGTACCATGGCCACCTACGCCCCGGCTTTCGGGATGATCGGCACCTTGGTGGGTCTGGTGAATATGCTAGAGGTCATGGAGGCAGGAGACTTACACGTCATCGGTCCGCGAATGGCCGTGGCACTGCTTACCACTTTCTACGGGATCCTGTTGGCTAACCTGGTATTCAAGCCAATCGCCGTGAAGCTCGAGCGCCGCACCGAAGAACGTCTGATTGCCATGAACATGGTGCTGGAGGGCATCTCGCTGATCACCAAGCGACGCCTGCCCTCCTTCATTGAGGAGACTCTGCACTCCTTCGTAGCCAATTACCACGATGAGATCCGCGACCCAGAAAAGCCTGGACGTAAGAGCGACGAGGCCGCTGCGAATGCTTGATCGCAGCACGTACGATGCCCTCGCACCGACACCTCAGGGTGATGGCGATGGAGAGAGCTGGCTGATGAGCTACCTGGATGTACTGACACTGCTCATCACGCTCTTCGTCTTGCTGCTCTCCATGGCTGGCAATGGCCAGGCCACCCAAGGCAGTGAGTATGCCGGTGTAGCCGCTAGCGAGATCTCACCAGCCGCGATGAGGGCAGCTTCGTCTATTGCCCCAGGCATTAAGCCACAGACCTTTGGATTGCAACCACGAAACTCTGGTCTTCAGCCACGCTTCAAGGGACTGGAGATGGAAGGCGTCAGTGTGGCAGAAGGGGATGAAGGCGTAACCTTGCGCATAGACAACAACCTCCTCTTTGCGAGTGGCCAGGCCGCTCTCACAACTCGGGGTAAAGGGGTACTGCAGGGGCTCACCGATGTTCTGGCCAGCTTTGATGGCAACATCTCGGTCGAAGGGCATACCGATAATGTGCCCATCAGTACTGCCCGCTTCCCTTCCAACTGGGAGCTGTCTACCGGCCGGGCGATTTCGGTGCTGCGTTACCTGGCCAGTAACGATATTCCTGAAACCCGGCTACGCGCTATCGGTTATGCTGATACTAAACCCTTGGAAAGTAATGAATATGCAGAAGGGAGAGCAGCCAACCGCCGAGTAGAGTTGCTGCTTAAACAGCCCTAAGTGCCTCCCCGCCGGAATTGCTGACCAGGGCTACCGCGGTGGTAGGAGGCGAGCACCTGGATGGTATCGCCGGTTGCCTCGGCACCAGACTGCGCCTGGGCGAATGGTGCCAGGCCCCAGGCCAGCAGCAGCCAGAATGCGGCGCGACGGGCCAGCCGACGAAGCTCCCTGTCATCAGGCCACCACCAGGCGGTCGCGGCCGCTCTCCTTGGCGTTGTATAGCGCGTCGTCAGCGCGCTGCAACGCGCTTTCCAGCGTCTCCCCGGGCTGGACCAGGCAAGCCCCTACGCTGACAGTGACATTACCCTCTGAATAACTGGCCTGCCGGGCAATCTCGAGGCGAAGGCGGGTGGCGATACTCATGAGATCGTCTGCCTCGCAAGGGGTAAGCAGCACCAGGAATTCATCACCGCCCCAGCGCGCCGCATGGTCATAGCAGCGCAGGCCGGCCTCCAGCACCCAAGCCACCTCGCACAACGCCTGGTCGCCGGCTGCATGGCCGGCGCTATCGTTTATCTCCTTGAAGCGGTCCAGGTCGAGCCAGATCAGGCCGTATGCCTGGCCGTTACGAACCGCATGCGCGGTCTGTTCTGCCAACAGCAGGCTCATGCCACGACGATTGAGCAATCCGGTAAGCACGTCGACCCGGGCCAGGCGCTCAAGCTCTTCGGTGCGCTCGCGCACCTTGGCCTCGAGCGCCTCGGTGTGGCGAGTGACCTCGTCAGCCATATCGCCGAAATGGCGGATCAGCTGTCCCATCTCCCCACTACCACGGGGCAGAGCCACCTCTCGGCGTCCCTCACGCAGCGCCCCCATGGCCTGCCTGAGCGAGGCCATAGGGTGGAGCAGCTGGCGGTGTAGTGCCCAGTAGAACAGTAGCAGCGCCACCAGCAGGAAGGCGATCAGCAGGCCCAGAGCCGGTACAAAGCTGGCCACCGGCATCACCTCGTCGAGGTCAAGCAAGGTGACCTCGAACCAGCCGATGCTGGCCAGATAGGCGATGCCGGCCAGGTGGCGTTTGCCATCTACGGTGACGAAGTCGGTGATGACGCTTGGTTGTTCCAGCGGGGTGTCGCGTAGGCGGCGCATACGCTCCATCACCCGCTCACCGTCACTTGAGAGGTCGAAGAGCAGGTCGAGGGTGCGCTTCTTTCCCTCCGGCTTGACGAAGCTGGCGAAGTCGATGAAACGTGGGTCGCGGTAGAGCTGAATGGCGCCGTTGACGTCGGCAAACAGCGTGGTGATGCCGCGCTGATCGATGTCGATGATCTGATCGAGGATATTCTCCAGCTCGATGCCGGTGCCCACCACACCGAGGATCTCACCGGCGGCGTCGCGCATCAGGACATCGATCCACAGCTGGGTGATGCCGAGCTCGACGTCCGGATTGACGTTAAGATGGAAGTCGCGCCCCTCCTCGATCAGCTGATAGAACCAGGCATCGGCGGGGCGATTCTCGCGCAGGTGATAGCGCAGTGGATCTGCGCCGAAATCGTCATCAGCGTTGTTGTGGTAGTAAGCGCCGCTCTCGCGCAGGGCGACGAAGTAGTTGCGGTCGTTGAAGTTGCGCCGGAAGCTCTCCATCTCGTTAAGCGCCTGGGCCTTGAGGGCTGGATCTTCAGTGTTCTCTGCCCAGCGCCTGAGGACCTGGGAGTTGGCGAGCTGGTGAGCGAGAGCGATCTCGCGTTCCAGTGGCTGCAGCAAGCGGGCACTGTCGTACTGCACCTGTACCTCGGCTACTCGCCGCCCCCACTGCTCGACGATCCGCTCGGCCATGAATTGGAAGCTGAACCAGGCGAGCAGCGAAGCGCCTAACATCAAGGCCGCCGCCAGCAACAGGAAGCGCATTTTCAGGCTCAAGGCATTCTCCTTCGTTCCTCGCATGCGCCGGCGTGACGGCGACTCGACGTGGGGACAGCATACCTGAAACACCTACCTCGCCATTCAGCGCAGAACCAGGCATCGTCAACGCGCCGGCGGATTCGCTGAGGGAGGGGATGTGGCAATGTGGCAATAGAGCTCGGCGAGATGCGTCGTTTCACCGCCCCGTGCATCGCACATCACCAAGCAGCGTTTCGATCAGCTGCTCCTCATGCAGCGCCCTGCCCCGCGCTTCCAGCGTCCCGCTTAGCTCAGGGTCCCAGGCCGTTTCCTGAGCCCTGCCCTCCAGCGGCTTGCCCGCGAGATGGGCGTGAGCCTCCAAGTCCGCTGCTGCCATGCGCCAAGGTTGCATGGCGAAGCGCACCAGCAGGGTATTGGCGATGCTGATACCCGGCCAGTCGAAATCACCGTGATAGTGCAACACGGCCCCTGCCGCCTCCAGCTGTTCAAGCAGCGTGAGCACGGCGGCACCAGGACGCCCCCAGGTGGTCACCAGCGGAGCGCACCCGGCCCCCAACCGTTCAGCGGCTTCGGCGAGCACTGCCGGGTTCTCGCAGACGAAGACATCCCGCCCTTCGACATCCCATGCGGGCGGCTGACGCAGCAGCTGGCGCAGAGTCAACCAGGCAGGCTCGGCAAGGCGCGCGTAGTGCGCAAGCGCCGCATCCAAGCCACCTATACCCTGGACCGGCAAGCGCAGGGTCAGTACAGCGCTGGTAATATCGCCACCCAGCAGCACACCGGCATGGGCCCAGATCGAGCGCTCATCCGGATGCTCCAGAGCCACACCGCCGCGCCAGTAACGGGCCAGGGCTCGGCGCACCAAGGCTGAAACGGGCTGACCAATATCCAGGGCGTGAGCATCGCCCAGGCACTCACCGGCCAGAGTGCTGAGCGTGATGCCCTGTGCCGGCAGTCGCTCGAGCACAGAGAGAGCCTGTTCGAGTAGGCGAGCACCCTGCTCTTCACTACTACCGGCCAGGCGTTTGAGCTGGCCCCCTCGGCGCAGGTCCGCAAGCCAGTCGCTCACCCCCAGCCGTTCGGTGTCAGGATAATAAGCGTCAAGCAACTCGCACCAGCGTTGGCGTGCCGCGTCACGCACGGCGCGGGTGTCCACAAGCGGGCCATCCAGGGCTTCCAGGGCGTGTCGCAGGTCCTTTGCGACGCCGGCCCGAGCCAGGGCACGAGAGAGCTCCTGAAGATCCACGCTCAGCGACTTCCCCCGACGGGGAGGCCGCCCTAGCAGGCGTTCCACAGCTGCGCGCTCGAGATGACTGGCCTGGCTTATGGTCAGGCGGCCGCCACCCTCGCGCAGAATCTTGCGCACCAGGCGTTGGCGCAGTCGGGCAAGCCCTGGGCCGCCCAGCAGCCGCCGCAAGCGATCATGATCCACATCATCGGTCACGCCGGGATCTGCTCCCACTCGACGGCTACGACCTGGCGATGCTCGCGTGAGAACTCGATACCGATAAGGTAGATCGGTTTGCCTGCCGCGCGGTATTTGTCGGCATAGCCCTTCTCCTTGAGCTGCGCCAAGGCATTGCCCTCGGGAAGCTGCTCTACCACCTTGAATTCGAAGAGAAAGAGTCGTCCTGCGAAATCGACGGTCATGTCGACACGACCGCGGTGGGTAGCGTCCTCCACCGTCACTGCCAGTCCTAGTGCCGCGAAGTGACTGTAGAAGACGCTGGCGTAGTGGCCTTCGTAGCGCGCGATGGGATTATTGCGATACCAGTCGTGGGGCAAGCCAGCATAGAGCGCCTTAAAGTACGTCTCCAGGCCCTCCATGTCGGCCTCTTTCAGCAGCTTAGGCAGCCGCAGAATCAACTCATCGAGGATATCGTCATCCAACCCCAGCGCCGGCAACAGCGCCTCGTTGAGGCTGCTCTCCATCTCATAGTTGGGAAATCCCAGTCGATATATCGGCTTGTTGGGAATCTCCTCCTCGACACCGGTCAAGGTCAGATAACCGGTCTGGAACAGCAGCGCCTCGGTGCTGATCTGATCCACGTCGAAGCGGCTGAGCAACGACGGGCGGCTCTGCCACTCGGTCAAGGCCGGGGTATAGACGCTACGCTCGGCCAGTACCTTGACCAGGAAGGTCGGTGTGGCGGACTCGAACCAGTAAGGTGAAAACTTGCGTTTATCGAACAAGAGCAGCAGGTCAAAGGGATTGTAGACGCTTGTCGTTTCAGCCCCTCCCCAGCGATAGCCGTTGTACCAGCGGCGGATCTCATGGCGATCCAATCCGCCCAGCTGGTCGGCAAAAATGCTGTCGACGTCACGATCGGTGTAGCCGCAAATCGTGACATGTTCGGCATCGAGAGTGATGTCGTTCAGGTTGTTGAGGCCTGAAAACAGGCTGACCTTGCTGAACTTGGAGACCCCGGTCAGGAAGCAGAACTGCAGGCGAGGGTCGGCATCCTTGAGCACGCTGTAGAGATTCTTCAGGCCCTCGCGCAGCTCGCGGGCCCGTTCGGGGTCGGTGATATTATCGAGAATCGGCTTGTCATACTCGTCGACCAGCACCACGGCACGCTGACCATGGCACTCGTGGGCCTGAGCGATCAGATCGGCGAATTCGCCGGGAATATCCTCGGCCCGAGTATCGGCAAGCCCAAGGCGTTCCCGGTTATGGCGAAGCTGGTAACGGATTCGCTTGTCGAGATCGTCACGCGAACGCATCACCCCATCGGCGAAGCTGATGCGAATGACCGGATAGGCGACCTTCCAGTCCCATTGATCGTGGATATAGAGGCCTCGGAATAACGACTCGCGGCCTTCGAACAGCGACTTCATGGTATCGAGCAGCAAACTCTTGCCGAAACGTCGAGGGCGGGACAGGAAAAAGTACTTACCCTGCTCCACCAGCCGGTGCACATGCGGCGTCTTGTCGACGTAGTAGTACTCACCGTTGACGATGTCGGCAAAGGTCTGGATGCCGATAGGCAGTTTGTGCTTGGCCATTCGACTTCTCTTCTTGCAAGGTGGAGCTGCTGGGTTAAGGTGTCGAAGAAACGCTTTATGCTATATTTATGTACAGGTTAACATCCCCCCTCTCCCTCAGCTTCTCAGAAAGCTGCCACCTGCGGCGGAAAGGGCGGGAATTCCTACGGCGCTCAGGCGCGGCATTGAGCTGCTCCTGTGTCGCTTCGGTGGGTTCATGAAGCACAAGGCGTCCTGCTGGACGCCGCGCTATCCATCCGATCACTAAGAGTAAGCGGATATCCACGCTGGCTTATAAGATTATTTCGACACCAACACGATACTGTAGATCCCGAAACGCGGCCAGGAGGCCAAACATGTCGGAACGCTTTCACCGCCTGGACTGGCTCAAGGTCCAACTGGACCAACACCGACCTTTGCCGCCTCAGGTAGTTGAAAATCTGCATGATTCTCTTGTGCTGCAATGGACATACCATAGCAACGCTATCGAGGGGAACACGCTAACCCTCAAGGAAACCAAGGTCGCGCTCGAAGGCATCACCGTAGGGGGCAAGACCCTCCGCGAGCACTTCGAGGCGATCAACCACCGAGAGGCAATTCTGATGGTGGAGGAAATGGTCAGCCAGAACGCTCCTCTCTCGGAATGGTTGATCAAATCGCTGCATCAACTCGTGCTAAAAAACATCGATGATACGCATGCTGGAGCTTACCGCCAGATCAATGTGTTGATCTCAGGGGCAGAGCACCGACCGCCTGAAGCCCATATCGTCCCCCAATCCATGAGTGATTTTATCGCTTGGTACCGTGACGATGCAGCGCGGGTACACCCAGTTGAGCGTGCCGCCCGTGTGCATGGCGAATTCGTCAAGATTCATCCCTTCATTGACGGTAACGGCCGTACTTCCCGCTTGTTGATGAACCTTGAGCTGATGAAGGCCGGTTTCCCCGCGGCGTTGATCCAGGTCGAACAGCGCCTGGCTTACTATGAAGCCTTGGATACTGCCCACTGCAGCGGCGACTACGCGCCGTTTCTTGCGTTGCTCAGCGAGAGCGTGGAGCGCAGTTTTCAACCCTACTGGTGGGCGCTGGGCATAGAAAAGCAGATCGAGGACGCGCTAGAACAGGCTGTCCATACCTCCCGGCGTTAAGGTTTCCGCAGGCTCCACAACCTCTTGCGGCGCCTGACTGACGGGTATCGCATCTCTCGTGCGACGCCTACCGTCCCACCTCCACCGCGTGACGTGCACGGCATCAACCCCTTCGCGACGTACCAGCTGGGCGATGGCCAGCCCCGGCACGTCCGGGTAACAGCCCCACTCGCGCTCCGAGGTCATCACGGCGTCGAGATCGAACTGGGCCAACAGCCCCATGCTCTTGGCCCGGGCGTCGTCGTCGATCCCCGCAAACACTTCGTCGAGCATCACCAGACGCGGCGCCTGCTCATGGGCGCTGCCATAGTGGCTGGCCGCGGCGGCGAACAGCGGCAGGGTGATCACCAGGGCGCGCTCGCCTCCGGAGGCCGGGCCATAGGCGGGGCGCCACTGACCGTTCTGATGACGCTCCACCACGAAACGATGCCAGAAGCGGTAGTCCAGGGCACGCTCGAGAATCTCCTGCAGGGCGCCGCCCTCGTCATTGGCCCGGGCCTCCTCGATGCGTCGGCGCAGGAAGTCCCCTACCACCTCGCGATCCTCCGCCGACCAGGCGTCCAGGGCCTGACGCCGCAGCCGCTGGCAGACATCCTCCAGCCCCGCCGGGGCCGTCATGCCCCCGGCGCTCTGCCCCTCGGACAGCGGCTGCCAGCGGATACGCAGCCGCATCCCGGTACTGGTCGGCCGACTCTCCAGCTCGCCGTTCATCTCGCGGACGTGACGCTCGGTGTCGGTGATGCGCTCCTGGATGTGGCTGGCCACCTCGTCGATCAGGTAGTTCTCGAGCAGCTCACGCTCCCGGGCATTGAGCAGCGCCTGGCGTTGGCTGATCTCCTCGTTGAGCTGGCGATGCAGGGCATCGGGATCCTGGCGACGCCCCTGGAAGACGATACGCACCAGCAACAGGTCGTCCCGGGCTTCGGCGATGCAGTCGTGACCGCCGCGGGAGAGCACATCGGTGAGCAGCTTGATGTGCTCGTGCAGCCGCCCCTGGTGGGCGTGCCAGCTCTCGTCGTCGGCATTGATAGCGGCAGTGGCCTGGGCAGCAGACCGGGCCAGGCGCACAGCAGGGTCTGCCGCCCAGGAGCCAGGCGCCTCCTCGTCCATGAAACGCTCCGGCGCAGCCACCCGCAGCAGTCCCTCCTCCACCAGGGACCGGAAGTCAGCGATCCTTCCTGCCCGACGTTCGTCCAGTTCGCCCAGGCGCTGCTCGCCCTGGGTGACCTTCTCGGCGAGGCGTGCCACCTCGCCGAGCAGGGTCTCGTGGCGTGTGTCGAGCTCACGCTGCTCGGTGGCCAACGCCTCGCTGCGCTCCTGAATGGCCGCCAGCTGGCGCTCCAGCTCCTGCACCTCAGCCCCCATGGTGTCGCGCAAGGTATCCCGGCGCACCTCCGCCTCACTAGCCTGCTCCTCGGCCTCGGCCTGCTCCCGCTCGGCCTGGGCCAACGCCTCACGAGCCAGCTGGTGCTCTTCCTTCAGCTCGTCACAACGGAGCCTGGCCTGCTGCCAGGACGTGATGGCCTGCAGCAGTTCGCTGATGGCGAGCCGGTAGTCATTGAGCGCGGACTGAAGGCGGGCCAGGGGCTCGCGCTCGGCGGGAAGACGCAGATCCTCGGCGGCGATATACAGCTCACCGCGCTGGGCCTCCAGCGCCTCGAGGGCCTCTTCCCGCCTGGCCTGGGCGTGCTCCAGACGCGCGGCTTGCGTATCCCGAGCGCGCCGCGCTGCCGCCTCGGCGGCGTGGGCATCACGCAGCGCCTGGGCACTAGGACGACCCTGCCACTCCTGATCGATGACCTCGAGACACGCATCGAGGTGCTCGAGCTCGGCGGTGATGCCGGCGACCTCTATGGCCAGCCCCTCCAAGGCGTGGGCGATCTCTGCCATCCGGCGCTGACGTGCCGCCTCCCGGGCGGCGTGGCCGATATAGACCGCCTCGTCCTTGCCCCACTGCCCACCGAGCGGACCCAGCCGCCAGGCACCTTCGTGACTTACCCAGGTAAAGGCCTCGGAGACGCCCAGGCCGATGCCGGCCAGCAGCGTCTCGACCACCGCCAGGCTCACCGGAGAGTGCTCGGGAAGGTCGGGGCAGAGGGCGGAGGCCAGGCTCTCCTCCCCCGGTCGCATGGCGCCATCGGCGAGCGGCGTGAGCAATGTGTCCCAGGTGCCGGGGGCGAGCAGCTCGCCATCTGGCATCACCCAGGCATCCAGTAGCCCGGAGGCCTCCAGGGCCGCCTCCAGCCCGGCACGCTGTCTCGCCTCGAGGCCTGTCTGAAAGTCCACCAGTTGCCAAAGCGGGGCGCCGGGACGAGCCTCACGGCTGCCCTCGCCACGGGTATGAGGCGCCGGCGGCACGCGTGCCTCCCCCGCTGCCAGACGCTGATGCTCCGCCTCGAGTTCTGCGCGTTCGACGCCCAGCTCTCGATGCCGCTGTTCCAGCGTATGCCGTTGCTGGCCCAGCGCCTCGCGCCGGGCATCCCGCGCCATGGAGAGCCCTGACTCGGCGGGGTCATCACCGCTCAGGTGATCGCACCAGGGTGCGAGCTCGGCGAGCATCGCCTCGGGATCCTCGGGTGCCAGTTCCTTCAGGGCGGCAAGGTGTTCACGCCAGTCGGCCTGAAGGGTCTCGGCCGCCTCAACACGTGCGCTGGTCGCGTCCTGGCACTCTTCCTCGCGACTCGCCAGGGTCTCCTCTTCCCGACGCGCCTCATCCTCCACCCGGTGGAAGGCTCGCTCGGCCTTGTCGACCTCATCGAGGCGGCGGTTGAGGTGTGTCACCCCCTCCGCGCGGCGACGATGCAGGTCTCGCAGCGCCTGCTGCAGCGACTCCACACCCCGGGCATCGGGAGGCACCTGCTCGCCCGTTTCCGCGGATAACCGCGTGGCGATTTCTCGACGATGGTCGCCGCCCACACCCGCCGCATCGGCCAGTGCCGCACTCTCATCGCGGCGCGCCTCCAGATTCGCGACGCCGCCCTTCAAGGACGCTTCGGCCTCCAGCAAGCGGGCCTCGGCTCGCCGGTCACTGTCACGCTCCCGGCCCAGCCGCCGGCCTTCCTCATCGGCGCGGGTGCGGCGCTGGCGAGCCAGCTCGTCGGCATTGCGCAGCGCCTCCGCCGAGCGCATGGCGTCGCTGGCCTCCAGGGTGCGTTGGCGTGCCGCCAGCTCCCGCTGCTGCTCGGCGAGGAGCTCGCGGGACTCACCCAGCGCCTCGCGACTCCCCCGCGCCTCCTCATGGGCCTGGCGATCGCGGCCCAACTGCAGGCGCACCCTCTCGTATTCGGCGTGGGCAGCGGTCAGGAAGTCGGCACGGCGGCGCACCGCGATACCGGCATAGTGGCGGTAGTGACCCAGGAAGGCCTCCACCGCACGGGCCGTCTCCTCCAGCCCCTGTATCTCCTCGCGGTAGACATCCAGGCTGCGATAGGCCTCGGCCACCTCGCCGATCAGGCCTCGTCCGAGTGGCGGCAAGGCATCGCTGAGGGCCTGGGAGAGGCGATTGGGATCGGGCTTCTTGGCCAGCTGGGGCTGGCGCAGCTGCAGCAGCAGGTCGAGCAGCGCCCCGTAGCGCTGCTCCCCCAGACGAAAGAGCCGTTCATCGATGGCGCGCCGATAGTCCGCGGCACGATCATACAGCTGCCCCACGCCGCCCAGCGCTTGGCCGAGACGCTCGCGACTCACGCTTCTCCCGCTATCGATCAGGAAGAGATCACGCCCGACGCGTTGGGGGGTGGTGAAGAACCAGGAGCGCACCGGTCGCCCCGCGACTGCCTTGAGCCCACAGCCCACCGTGAAGGTCTCGGGCCCCTCATCCCCCAGGCGCCCGAACTCTAGCCAGGTGTAGCCCAGGCGTTCCTGATACTCGCCCACCAACAGGTTCCACTCCATGCGCTTGGCGCTGTCGCCATCGGGCTCCACCCGCGAGGGAAGCAGCTGGCCATCGAGCAGAAACGGCAGGGTCAGCGCCATCACCTTGGACTTGCCGGTACCGTTGTTGCCACGCAGCAGCAGACGCCCGTCGTGGAAGTGAAAGACCTCCTCGTCGTAGTAGAAGATCTCCACCAGGCCACAGCGCAGGGGCTGCCAGCGGGTGCTCTGCGGTTCGGGAAGCTCGCTCATCGGGACGGAAGGCTCAGTCATCGGTGAAGGACTCGGACAGATCGGATTGGGCGTATCGAGGGGTACCGGAGGCATCCGGCAGTGTTGGTGCATGCACGCGGAAGCGCCCCAGTGCCGGCAGCGGCAGAATTCGGCCACCTTCATGCTGAGCCTGGCGCCGGACCAGACCCAGCGCCGCCAGGCGGGCCAGGGTCTGGCGTGCCAGGCCATGGGCGGCGCCCGGCTCACAGGCGGACTTGCGCCAGTAGCGTCGGTAGTCGGTCTGCCACTGAAGGATCCATGCCTCCGCCTCCTCCAGGGTAACGCCCTCGGGGCCGCCCTCGGGGCCGCCCTCGGCCAGGCGCTCAGCCATCAACAACGCCAGATGTCCCTCGGTGCCCTCCGACGGCATCTTCTCGTCGGTGAGCTCGCCTTCGGGATCCACCAGAGCCAGCCCTTCAGCGCGCACCTCGGCAACCAGTCCCGTGGCCTGCTGCAGGCGACGCAGCATGGGCCCGCGTTGATTGGTCAGGTAGGCGGCCTCCTCCTCGTCGAGGGACTCCAGGTAGACCACCGGGTCATCCAGCAGCCGTCGTGCCAGGCGGTGACGCAGCTCGCGATTGCGCCCATCGGGGGTATCCGGCACGAAGGTCTCGCTAAGGGCGTGGAGACGACCCTCAAGATCCAGCTCGGCATCAGCACCGTTCAGGGCCACCAGGGAAGGGCCTCGGGCGGTGACCAGCAGGGCGGCCAGCAGTCGGCGGTCCACGTCGTAGAGCACATCGCCCTCCAGGCCACGACGCAGGAACTGCTCCTCGTCACCGGCCACGCGCACCAGCACCCCGAGTTCCATCAGCAGGCGCACGACCACCACCAGGTCGCGGCGTGCCTCCTGATGGTCCAGGGAGAAGGCCAGCCCGCGCTCGGCCAGGGCAGGATCATCGACCGCCTGCCCCAGTCCCTCCCCCAGGCGGCCCAGGGTGATCTGGGCATCGCCGCGTTCGAGATCCGCCAGCAATAGGCAGAACAGTGCATAGCGCCGACGATTGAAGGTCTTGCGCTGTGTCCCCCTCCCTACCGTCGCTGGGCGAGTCGGGTCTTGGAGATCAGCGGGGCGCTTGTGCAGGCGCACGAAGTCACGCTCGCTCTGCAGGTGCCAGCCGGCCTCCCGGGCCAGCCAGTCGCGCAGGCTGGCCGTGTGACGGCGAATCAGGGGGAAGGCGCTATCATCGCTGCGGATCAGTGGCCTTGCCAGCAGCGCACGCAAAGCGCGGCGCTGTTCGTCATGGCGCTGCCGCGTCAGGGCATCGCTCAGGTCCTCCATTCGTCTTCCTCCAGATCGACGATCTCCAGGCGATAGTCACGGCCACGGAGTACACCGGCTTCCGTGCGCAGGGTCGCGGTGCTCTTGGGCCCCAGCGGCGCCAGGGTGATGCGCAGGCTACCGTCGCCGGTGGTGGTCGTCACCGGGGAATCATCGCCGGGACTCGCCGCCAGGGCATCGCCGAGCAGGTTGAGCAGCAGGCGAAAGGCGCCATCGTCCAGCTCACCCAGTTCCGAGAGCCGCTCGGCTCGCCGCTCCACCAGCTGGCGCCGCGCGGCACGTGCCACACTGGCCTCCTCGGCCAACTGACGGGCCAGCAACTCGCGCTCCCGGGCGCGGCTGCGCAGCTTGGGCGGCGCCCCGGGCTTCTGGTAGCTGCCGGTGGCGCGCAGCCGCGCTTGCACCTGCATGCCCGGAGCCTGCACCCAGGGCGTGCTGGCCGGCACCGGAGACTGTTGCCACGCCTCGGCGGTTTCGGCGTCGATCACCAGATGGCGCGCCGGCGTCAGGCCGAAGGCAGTTCGCCATAGCCGATGCGCATCGCCGTCGTTGTCGCACTCCAGGAACCAGCGCGCCAGGGTGCGGAAGTCCGCGGAGCGGTCGCTGCGCGCCATGCGCCGCTCGTTGAGCCGGCCGACCATCTCCAGCAGCTGGGTCACCGCACGACGGGCACTGCTGCGCAGCAGGCGGGCCTGGGCCTGACGCCCCGGCTGGTCGAGGAACCAGGCGCGCAAGCCCTCCCAGTGGCCGTGCCAACGCCGCCACGCCTCGGCGAAGGCTCGGGCACGCTCATCATCATCGGGAGATTCTCCGGGCGCCAGGTCGAGGAGCTCGCGCTCAGCAGCCTGGCGCAGCAGTCGCGCCACAGGCGCTTGTGCATCACCGTCGCCATCCAGGGCGCGGATCAGCTCGGCGATCTCACCGGAAGAGGTAGTCAGATCCCCCAGGAAACGCTCGATATAGCCGATCACCCGCTCCTTATATAGCAGGAAGGCATCGGCATCACTGCCCTGCCCCTCCAGGGTGCGGTTCAGTCCGGTCATGAAGGCCCGGGCATTCTCGGCCAGATCGGCGAAGACCCCGGCAAGGTCGCGCAGCAGCAGCTGGCTCTCGGTGGCCGAGGGCGACTCGCTCTGGGCCAGGGTCAGCAGGGCGCGCAGGCGAGTACGGATATCCTCCAGCGCCACGCTCTGCAGGGCCCCGCGCCGCCCCAGCTCTTGCTCGAAGGTGGCCAGGGCCGCCTCCACGGCTTCGCCCTGGCGGGTAATCTGATAGACGTAGAGCGCGCGATAGTAGTCCTCGACACTGGTCACCCGGGCATTGTCACGTTCGGCATCCAGGTTGCCCCAGGCCACCAGCTGGGTCAGCGCCGACTGCACGCTGGCCAGTTCCGGCTCGCCGATCTGCTGCTGCACATCCTCCGGGCGCAGATGCACCAGGAAGTGCGACTTTGCCTCCACGAAGGCGCGCATCACCCTCCGGTAGAGCTCAGCCTTTTCGGCAGTGACATAGCTAAAGGGGGTGTAGTCCAAGCGGGCTCCCATTTACTTGGTGGGTGACAGGGCCTGCGCCAGCAGGGCTCGCTTGCGCGGCAGCAAGGTGACCTCCAGCCCCAGGGGCCGGAAGACGCGGTTCTTCACCTCCAGGGTGACATTGCCCTTGTCGCCCTCCAGGTCGGAGAGGGTGCGACGGCTGATGCCGACCAGAGCCGCGTAGCGGGTCTGGGAGAGACCCAGCACGTCCCGACGCAGGGCACGCAACAGCTGACCGTCGGTCAGCTCGCTTGCATAGAAGCGCTGGAGCAACGCCACCAGCGCCGCTTCACGGTCATCGACATGGCGTGGCTTCACAACAACCCCCAGCGCTTGAGGCGCGTGCCAAGTGACCGTAACCCTACCGATGGCATATCCAGAATTCGAGAGGGAACGCCGCGCAAGGCTAGGCGCTCATCGAGCCCTTCGAGATCGCCTGCCAGCTGCTGGAGCGCCTCCATCAGCTGATCGGGCTCCACGAGATCCGACAGAGATTTCGCAACAGCGTGCCAGTCGTATTCGCCCCCAGCCTCGAGCGGCGGCCCCCACTGGGTGGTCCGCGTGACGCCCTCGGAATCGGCTCGCATCGGGGCGAAATCGTAGACCGGTGAGAGCCAAACTCCCTCGGGGCGTTTCAGCAGCGCCGTATTGCGGCCGTGGTTGTCGGAGTTGCCGAACGCGATGTTCAGCAGATCACGCCGCACCCACTCGATGGCGAAGGCCTGGGTGTCGAAGTCCTCGCCCCCTTCGCGGATACGGTACTGGCCCTGAAGCAGCGCCACCAGGCGACGTAGGGTCTCACCATGGCGAAGGAAGGTGCCAGGCGACGCCCCCAGCAATGAGTAGACAGATTCCAGGCCGTAGCGCGTCCAAGTTCCGTTGCGATAGTCCATATCGAAGCGCGGCAGCCACAGCGAGGGATAGCGCTCGCCCTCGATCAATCGCATGGCGTCGGTTTCGATAGTGTCGATGCCAAGAGCGGCGAGCTCCTTGTAGTAGTGATACTCGGCACGCAGGATATCGCAGTCATCGGCACTACGGCGGCCGCGGGGAAACTTCACCAACATCGGCAGGTCCGCGCAATGGACCTCATCCTGCCAGGTATCGATCCAGACCTGCTCGTCCGCGGTAAGCCGGAGCAGCAGCTTGGGAGCCTCGCCACCGGCACCGGTGGCCCCGCCGCTGGCCGCGCCCATCTGCTGGGCATACTCCAGAAAGTCGACATCCCGTTCCACCACGCTCTGCACCGGGAAGCGTCGTTCACCGAGGGCATCTCTCAGGCGATTGTCGGGAACTGCCTCCTTGACGCGAAGGTTACCCACCGGCGCAATGGTGCCGCGAGCCAGTAGCTCCGTATCCTGTCGTCCGCTCGAAAGGTGCTGGATACCGAGAGAGTCCACCCAGAAGCGACGGCTGGCCCCCGCCGGCATGATGTCCTCCAGGAAACCGAACCAACGCGGAGACTCATGCGTCAGCATCAGCTCCACAGGCAGCACCAGACTGGCGGCATGCCGGTCGTCGTGAAACATCCATTCGACGGCATAGTCGGTTTCATATCGAAGCCGGGAAACGCCAAAGCTACCGCGCTCCGGATCCGGTATCAAGATCTCGGCGGCATCATGCCAGGCCTGATCAAAGTGGATCTGCAGGGTCACTTTCACGGCTCACCTATGCGAGGAATAATGCTCAACTGCTTGACGAATCGTCATTTCTGAGAAGCATAACTCACAAAAAGCAATAAAGGGAGGTTAAATGAGCAAGATCGCGCACAAAGAACAGGACTTCGTTGAGTTTGCCAGCCAATCAAAGGCTACTATAATGTCTTTTACTGCTTAATAATCCCATTTATGGACATCATGTTAGCTATATAGAGGCACCATGCGACTCACGCTACTTACCGCCAGCGATGTCCAGCATGACCTGGCGAGCGCCATCAGGCGGCGCAGGCGCGAGCTCAAGCTCTCCCGCGACGCCCTGGCAGAGCGGAGCGGCGTGCCGGCCCCCACGATCAAGCGATTCGAGACGACCGGCCAGATTTCATTGCGGCAGTTCCTGCTGCTGTGGCAGAGCGTGGATCGCCTGGAGCGTGTGGCAGAGTTGGCGGCGCCAGCGCCGACCATGCCTGGCAGCATAGAAGAGGTGCTGCGTGACGATTGACTTCACTCCCATCCGACAACTGGACGTGCGACGTCGCCTCAGCGATGGCCATCGGGTACTCGTCGGCCGCCTGGCCCAGAACAGGCAGGGCGTCTTCTTCCAGTACGACGACGCCTACTGTCGCGAGCACCACAGCCTGTCGCCGTTCCAGCTCCCCTTCGACGCGCGATTGCATGCTGCCCCTCCCGCTCCCCACAAGGGGCTCCACGGCCTATTCGCCGACTCGCTGCCAGACGGCTGGGGGTTGATGCTGATGGATCGCCTGTTTCGGCAGCACGGCATACCACCCCATGCGGTGACTGCCATGGACCGGCTGGCCTTCGTCGGCGAGCACGGCATGGGAGCTCTCAGCTATCACCCGGCCTCGGCACTTATTGGTTCAGACGAAGCCGACCACTGGAGTCGCCTGGGCGAGCTGGGTGAACAGGCCCGACAGCTCTTCGAGGGCCAGACCGATACTGTGCTCGCCACACTCGCTCAGGCGGGCAGCTCAGGAGGGGCCCGCCCCAAGGTGCAGGTTTACCTCTCGCCAGGCAGCACCGACCGGGCCAGCACCCGCCCTCGCCCGAGACTGGAGCCCTGGCTCGTCAAGTTCACCTCCAGCGCACTGGCGCTGGGACATGAAGAAGGGCTATGCGAGGCGGTCTACTTGACCCTGGCCAAGCGGGGCGGAATCGAAACGCCTGACTGGTAGCTCATCACCCCACCCAAAGGCTCTCCGGCACTAGCGTGGCTGGCCCTGCGGCGCTTCGACTGCAGCCAACAGGGGCGCTACCACATGAGCAGTGCCTGCGGACTACTGGACGCCGACTTCCGCCTGCCATCGCTCGA
Source organism: Halomonas sp. G15 (assembly GCF_021282295.1). Taxonomy (NCBI): domain Bacteria; kingdom Pseudomonadati; phylum Pseudomonadota; class Gammaproteobacteria; order Oceanospirillales; family Halomonadaceae; genus Halomonas; species Halomonas sp. G15. The sequence continues at coordinate 86,751 of NZ_JAJSPA010000005.1, forward strand.
TTACCAGACAGCGCGTAAAGCATCGCCCACTCGGGCGGTGATATAAGCGCGCACCGCGCAGCGGTGCCTGTCGATGTTGATATTGCCAATCATGCCTGATATTTATACAGCATGACGAAACGTGCCTATAACGAGCGGTTCTATCCCACCCCCGAACAGGCTGAGCTGCTGGCCAAGTCGTTCGGGTGTGCGCGTTTCGTCTGGAACAATACGCTGGCCTATCGCACCGAGGCGTATCAGCAGCGGGGTGAATCGGTGTCGCATTCCGCAGCGGAAAAGCGGCTGGTAGCGCTTAAAGCCGAATATCGGTGGCTGAAAGATGTCTCCAGCGTGATCCTCCAGCAGACGCTGCGGGATCAGAAAGCCGCCTTCGACAACTTCTTCAATCCCAAGCTCAAAGCGCGCTATCCGCGTTTCAAGCGCAAGGATGGCCGGCAGTCGATCCGGCTAACCAAGGCCGCTTTCCGCTATCGGGATGGTGAGATCACTATCGCCAAGACCAGCACGCCGCTGCTGATCCGCTGGAGCCGCCCGCTGCCCAGCGCGCCCTCCAGCATCACAATCTCGCAGGATCGTGCCGGCCGCTATTTCATCAGCTGCCTGTGCGAATTCGAGCCAGAGACGCTGCCGGTCACGCCGAAGATGGTAGGCATCGACCTCGGCCTGACCGACATATTCATCACCAGTGAGGGCATGAAGTCCGGCAATCCACGCCACCTGAAACGCTACGAAGCCAAGCTGGCATATTGGCAGCGCCGGTTGGCGAAAAAGCAGAAAGGCTCGAAGAATCGGGCCAAGGCGCGAAACAAGGTGGCACGGCTTTATGCCAAGATCGCGGACTGCCGCCGTGATGCCACCCACAAAGCGACCCGCACGCTGATTAACGAAAACCAAGTGCTGTGTGTCGAGTCGCTGAACATCGTTGGCATGGTCAAGAACCGTTCCTTGGCCAAGGCCATCAGCGATGCGAGCTGGGGCGAGTTCGTCCGCCAACTCGAATACAAGGCGGCCTGGGCGGGCCGAGAACTGGTGAAGGTCAGCCAGTGGCTGCCCAGTAGCAAGATGTGCCACGGCTGCGGGTATAAGGTTGAGAGGCTACCGCTGTCGCAGCGCCATTGGCGCTGCGAGGGCTGCGGCCAAGCCATCGACCGTGATATCAACGCGGCCAGAAATATCCGAACCGCCGGGCTGGCGGGGTTAGCCTGTGGAGCGACTGGAGCGGGGGCAGCGGCTTAGCCGCTGCCTAGTGAAGGCGTGTCGAAGCAGGAAGGTTCTCGGGGTGACCCAAGAACCCTCGCCTAAAGCGCGAAGCGCGGCAGGCGGGGAGTGTCAGGAAGACATCATCAAAGCCGGCCAGGTCCTCTGCGGAAGTCCCGCCATCGGCAGAGCACTATTTCGTCGGGCAATATTCAACCTCTTCGCATGCAACCAGGACGACCACAGCAAGAACTGGGCCTTTCTCCTGCAGGATGACGGTCAATGGTGCCTTTCCCCCGCCTATGACATGACCTTTAGCCCGGGCCCTTACGGCGAGCACGCCACCGCCTTCAAGGGGCACGGCAAGAACCCGCCGTTAAAGGTCGTTCAAGCACTGGCCGACCAGGCCGGCTTCACACGCTGGAGCGAGGCTCGGCAAGTCATCGAGGAAGTAGTGGCGGCGGTTAACGCATGGGATGAGGAGGCCAGGACGCTGGGCATCAGTCCAGGCGTGCGACGGGAAATAGCGCAGCAGCTGGATGCTCTCCAGAAAGCCAACCACGCTCTTGTGACCGGATAGTCCGCCTGCCCTCCACCCTGGAGACCACAACGCCCGACGCCCCTGTGAATGAAGCTCAGGGGGTCGGGCGTTCCGGTTTTCTGTGGCGGGTTTTCTGGAGTAAGGCGTTCAGCTCAAGGCCTGGCCTATGCCTCGACGTCGGGCTTCTCGAATACCCAGCTGGTGCCTTCCCGGGAATCCTTGAGGATGATGCCCAGTGCTGCCAGTTCGTCGCGGATACCGTCGGCGGCGACGAAGTCCCTGGCCTTCTTGGCCGCGGCACGCTCGTCGATCTTTGCCTGGATCTGCTCCTCGGAGAGCGGCAGGTCGCCGGCACCGGCCTTGAGGAAGGTCGCCGGATCCTGCTGTAGCAGGCCGAGGACGGCCCCCAGGCGCCCGAGCTCTGCCGCCAGGGCCGGCGCCTCGCCGGGCGATTCCTTCTTCGCCCGGTTCAGCTCCCGGGCCAGGTCGAAGAGCACCGAAAGCGCCTCGGGGGTGTTGAAGTCGTCATCCATGGCGGCGGTAAAGCGCTCGTCGAAGCCTCCATCCACCTCGCCGGGGGACTCGACGCCTTCAGGAGCCACCCCTTCAAGGGCGTTATAGAAGCGCTCCAGCGACTTGCGGGCCTCGGCCAGGGACTCCGGCGCATAGTTGATCGCGCTGCGGTAGTGGCTCGCCACCAGCAGGTAGCGCACCACCTCGGGGTCGTGATGCTCGAGCACCTCGCGGATGGTGAAGAAGTTGCCCAGCGACTTGGACATCTTCTCGTGGTTCACCCGCACCGCCCCTGCATGCATCCAGGTATTCACGAAGGGCTTGCCGTTGGCTGCCTCGGACTGGGCGATCTCGTTCTCATGGTGCGGAAAGGTCAGGTCCGGCCCGCCCCCATGGATATCGAAGGTCTCGCCCAGGCAGCACTTCGACATCGCCGAGCACTCGATATGCCAGCCCGGGCGTCCCTCGCCCCAGGGCGATGGCCAGCTCGCCTCGCCGGGCTTGGCCGCCTTCCAGAGCACGAAGTCGAGCGGGTCTTCCTTGTGCTCGTCCACCTCAACCCGGGCTCCCGAACGCATCTCGTCGAGGTCGCGGTTGTTGAGCTTGCCGTAGCCCTCGAAGCGGCGCACCCGGTAATAGACGTCGCCGTTGTCCGCCGCATAGGCGTACCCCTTACTGATCAGCGTCTCGATCATGGCGAGGATATCGTCGATATGCCGGGTCGCCCGCGGCTCGTGATTCGGCGGCAGCACGGAAAGGCGCGCCTCGTCCTCGTGCATCGCCTCGATCATGCGCTCGGTGAGTGACGAGATCGTCTCGCCGTTCTCGTCGGCCCGGCGCAGGATCTTGTCGTCGATATCGGTGACGTTGCGCACATAGGTGACGTCATAGCCGCGGTGACGCAGATAGCGGGTGATGACGTCGAAGGCCACCATCACCCGGGCATGGCCCAGGTGGCAGTAGTCGTAGACGGTCATGCCGCAGACATACATGCGCACCTTGGCCGGCTCGATCGGCGTGAAGGGTTCCTTGCGACGGGTCAGCGTGTTGTAGATCTGCATGTCAGCCCTTCTGCTTGTCCTGGACGTTCTTCTGGGCTTCCTTCTTCTGAACCTTGGCCCAGGTGTCCTTCAGCCCCACGGTACGGTTGAACACCAGCTTGCCATCACGGCAGGCGTGGCGGTCGGCACAGAAGTAGCCCACGCGCTCGAACTGGAAGCGGCTCTCGGGGACGACCTCGGCCAGGCTGGGTTCACCCACGGCCTGGCAGACCACCAGCGACTCGGGGTTGAGGTGCTCCAGGAAGTCGGCGTCCTTGTCCTTGTCCGGCTGCTCCTCGAGGAAGAGGTTGTCATAGAGGCGTACCTCCATGGGCACCCCGTGCTCGGCGCTGACCCAGTGGATCACGCCCTTGACCTTGCGCCCTTCCGGGTTCTTGCCCAAGGTGTCGAAATCCACGGAGCAGCGCAGCTCGCTGATCTCGCCGGCGTCGTCCTTGACCACCTCGTCGCAGCGGATCACGTAGGAGTTGCGCAGCCGCACCTCCTTGCCCGGTGCCAAGCGGAAGAACTTCTTGGGGGGCTCCTCCATGAAGTCGTCGCGATCGATATAGATCTCGCGGGTGAAGGGCACCCTGCGCACGGCCATGTCCTCGCGCGCCGGATGACCGGGGACCTCGTAGGTCTCCTCGTGGCCTTCCGGGACGTTGGTCAGCACCACCTTCAGCGGCTTGAGCACGGCCATGGCCCGCGGCGCATTGTCCTCGAGGTCGGCGCGGATGGCGTGGTAGAGCATGGCGATATCCACCAGGCCGCCGTCAGCGCGGGTCACCCCGATCATCTCGCAGAACTTGCGGATCGACGCCGGCGTGTAGCCACGGCGGCGCATCCCGGAGATGGTCGGCAGGCGCGGATCGTCCCAGCCATCGACGATGCCCTCGTCCACCAGCAGCTTGAGCTTGCGCTTGGAGGTCAGGGTGTAGTTGAGGTTGAGCCGCGCGAACTCGATCTGGCGCGGCTTGGCCGGCACCGGCAGGTTGTCGAGGAACCACTCGTAGAGCGGGCGGTGATCCTCGAACTCCAGGGTGCAGATGGAGTGGGTGATCCCCTCGATGGCGTCGGACTGGCCATGGGTGAAGTCGTAGGAGGGATAGATCTTCCACTTGTCGCCGGTCTGGTGGTGCGTGGCGTGGCGAATGCGGTAGAGGATCGGGTCGCGAAGGTTGATATTGGGCGAGGCCATGTCAATCTTCGCCCTCAGCACCTTCTCGCCCTCGGCAAACTCGCCGGTACGCATGCGGTCCAGCAGGTCGAGGTTCTCCTCGGGGCTGCGCTCGCGATAGGGGCTCGGGCGACCCGGCTCGGTCAGGGTTCCGCGGTATTCGCGAATCTCGTCCGGCGAGAGGTCATCGACATAGGCCTTGCCCTCGCGGATCAGATGCTGGGCCCATGCATAGATCTGGTCGAAGTAGTCGGAGGCGAAGCGCACCTCCCCTGCCCAATCGAAGCCCAGCCAGCTCACATCCTCCTTGATGGCGTCGATATAGGCCTGCTCCTCCTTGGCCGGGTTGGTGTCATCGAAGCGCAGATGACAGTCGCCACCGAACTGCTCGGCCAGCCCGAAGTTGAGACAGATCGACTTGGCGTGCCCGATATGCAGGAAGCCGTTGGGCTCCGGCGGGAAGCGGGTCACGATCTTGCCGGTACGCCCGGCCTCGAGCTCCTCGCGAATCTGATTGCGGATGAAATTCGGGGCGCTGGTGGTTTCGGTGGACATGTTGAGAAGAACAGCCTCTGGTTGAAAGTGCGGGCCTGACGGCGCAAGCGTTGCCAACGCGCCTCAGTGGGAGGCGCCGGGGGCAGGGCGAAGAGGAGGTCCTACGCCAGGGATGGCGTCGGTAGCGCCCGGGGAGAGGTTCACAGCGCCTCCTCGAAGGCCTGCCGCCGGATCAGCCCCGGGCGCCGCCACCAATGGCAACCGCCGTGCCCTGCCCCACGCTCGCTTCGCGCATGGAAGCAAAACCGGTATTATAGCGCCACGCCCACGGGCAACGCCAAGGCGGAGCCCCTTTATTGCACAGGAACTTAGCGATGATCGTTCTGCAGACCACCTACGGTGACATCAGCGTCGAGCTCGACCACGAGAAGGCCCCCAAGACCGCCGCCAACTTCGAGCAGTATGTTCGCGACGGCTTCTACGACGGCACCCTCTTCCACCGCGTGATCGAGGGCTTCATGGTCCAGGGCGGCGGCTTCGACGAGGACTTCAACCAGAAGCCCACCCGCGACCCGATCGAGAACGAGGCCGACAACGGCCTGGCCAACGAGAAAGGCACCCTGGCCATGGCGCGCACCCAGGATCCGCACTCCGCCACCGCCCAGTTCTTCATCAACGTCGCCGACAACACCTTCCTCAACCACAGCGGCAAGTCCATCCAGGGCTGGGGCTACTGCGTGTTCGGGCGCGTGGTCGACGGCATGGACGTGGTCGAGAAGATCAAGAATGTCGAGACCACCCGCCGCGGCATGCACGCCGACGTGCCGGCCCAGGATGTGATCATCGAGAAGGCCTACGTCAAGGAAGACTGATCCACCTGCCCTGCCCCATCTGGCGCCCGCCCCGTGCGGGCGTCTTGCCTTGCGACGCACGACGTGAGAACTCACCACCATGGCCACTCTGCTGATTTCCGACCTGCACCTGCACCCCGGCGCCCCCGAGATCACCGAGGGCTTCCTGCGCTGGCTGGAGGAGCGCGCCTGCGGCAGCGATGCCCTGTATATCCTCGGCGACTTCTTCGAGGCGTGGATTGGTGATGACCTGCTGGACCTCGTCGGTGCCGACCCCAGCGGCAATGCCGACCTGGCGGCGCGTATCGCCCGAGCGCTGCGCCGGCTGGCGGATGATGGCACCAAGATCTTCCTGATGCATGGCAACCGCGACTTCCTGCTGGGTGAGCGCTTCGCCCGCGAGGCCGGCGCCACCCTGCTGGAGGATCCTAGCGTGGTCGAGCTGGGCGGCAAGCCCGTGCTGCTGATGCATGGCGACAGCCTGTGCACGCGGGACGAGGCCTACCAGGCCTTCCGCGCCCAGGCCCGCCACCCGCTGTGGCAGCAGCAGGTACTGTCGATGCCCATCGAGCAGCGCGTCGCCCTGGCCAGCCAGTTGCGTGCCCAATCCGGTGAGGCCAACTCCAACAAGGCCGAGGACATTATGGACGTGACGCCCGAGGAGGTAGTCAAGGTGATGGCCGAACACGGCGTCACCACCCTGATCCACGGCCACACCCACCGCCCGGCAGTGCATGAACTCGAGGTCGACGGCCAGCCCGCGCAGCGCATCGTGCTCGGCGACTGGCAGCCCGGCAAGGGGTGGGAAGTCGTGGTCGATGGCGGTGCGCCTCAGCTCAGCGATTTTCCGTTGGGGCAGTGAGAGACCGCTGCAGCAGCGCTTCCAGCGCCTCGGCGTCGGGCAGGGACTCTGCCTCGCCAATGACTTCGAGGCGCGAGTCGCGCCGCCAGGCGCTATCGGTCAGGCTCACCGCACCCTCAGCGCGATTGTAGAGCTTCCAGCCGGCCTCGGTATGAAAGACCCCTTTGACCCTGAGGGGACCAGGCAACCCGCCAAGACACTCCCCCAGGCGATCCAGATCGAAGACATCCCCGGGGTGCCACCGCCACCCCAGGGTCCCGTGACCCAGGGCGCTGCCGGCCTCCCGCTGGGGCCTGCCCGGCTCGGGCAGTGCCTCGGCAAACTCCTCCAGCACCACGCCCTGCAGGCCGCGAGCATCCTCCGCGGCCTGCCTGAGGTGCCGATGGGCCTCACTATCGACCGCCGCGCGGGGTGACACTTCTTGCTCGCCTGCCGTCAGCCTCGCCAAGGGCAGCTCGCCTCCGGGTGCCTCGAGAATCCAGCCCTTCGGCGGCCACAGCCGCTCCAGCCACTCCCTCGCTGCAGCCAGCTGGGCCGGCGTGGCCAGGTCGGTCATGGTTAGGGCCACGCCATCGGCCATGGCGAGCTGGTCACGGAAGGTCTCGTGATCCCGGCTACGCGGGTCGTCCAGGCGACGGGGATCGAGAAGGGCCACGACACTGCGCACGTCGAGAACGTCGGCGAAGGCCTCGCCGCGTAGCACCTCCAGCAACCCCGCCGGGTGCCCCAGCCCCGAGGGCTCGATGATCAGCCGCTCCGGCCGATAGCGATGGAGCAGGTTGACCAGGGTCGCCTGCATCACGAAGGCCAACTGACAGCAGAGACAGCCGCCGGGCAGCCCCTTGACCACCAGGTCGTCCCGGGACTCGAACATCGCCTGGTCGATGCCCACCTGGCCGAACTCGTTCACCAGCACTGCCCAGCGTTCTCCAGCAGGCTTCTGGTCGATCAGGCGATGGATGAGCGTGCTCTTGCCACTGCCCAGAAAGCCGGTGATCAGGTGGACGGGAATATTGGCCATTGGCGTGGGCATGGGTGCTCCTCGGTCTGGAAATCGAATGAATTGTTATAACATAACAATAAGACAAGAGGGCTGAAATTAAAAAAGGAGCAAGCCCAGGATGTCCTTGGGCTTGCTCCTTTCGTCTGGCGGCTGGCAAAGCCTAGCGCTTGATCTCCGCCTCGCTGCGCAGGTGCTCGATGAGCCCCTGGATGGCGGCCTGGGCACGCAGGCGCTCGGCCATGGAGGAGACGAACTGCTCGACCTGCTCATCGACCTCGCCTTCACCGACCGACTCCAGGGCGATGATTACGGCGCGATCGCCGTCGACCACCGTGCCATAGGCCGGGGCATCACCCTCGGGGGCCGGCAGCCGGAAGGCGGCGTCGACGATGCCTCGAGAAAGTCCCTGGCTATCCTGACGGCTGACCTCCTCGGCCTGCTGCCAGTCGAGGTCGATCGACTCGCCGTCACGCAGGGAGGCAACAAGCTCATCCGCCCGGGCACGCAGCGCATCGCGACGCATCTCTCTCTCGACCTCGGCGGCAACCTCGTCGCGCACCTCAGCCAACGGCAGTGTGGTCGCCTCACGGTGTTCGGCCACGCGCAGCACCAGGCGGCGATCATTGTCCAGCTCGATCACCTCGCTGTTGAAGCCCTCCTCGAGCACGTCGCCGCTGAACGCCTGAGACATCACGCCCGGCTCGGAGAGCACCCCTTCGGCATCATCACGGGAGACCCAGTCGCTGGTCTGGAGCTCTAGCCCGAGATCCTCGGCGACACTCTGCAGGTCGTCGGCGGCGAAGCTCTCGTCGATCAGTTGCTGGGCCCTGTCGTTGAACTCCCCACTGACCCGGTCCTGGGCCAGCTGACGACGCAGATCGTCACGCATCGACTCGAACGGTTCGCGCTCCAGACCGGTCACGGTCAGCAGGTGCAGGCCGTTGTCGGTCTCGACGATCTCCGAGACTTCCCCCTCATCCAGCGAGAAGGCGGCCTCGTCGAAGGCCTCACCGAAGAAGCCACGACTGACCACGCCCAGGTCGCCCCCCTGCTCGGCGGAGACGGTGTCATCAGACACATGGGCGGCCAGGTCGGCAAAGGACTCGCCCTCGGCGAGGCGGGCCTGGACCTCTTCCAGCTCGGCCACCGCCTCCTCGCGACTGCGCTCGTCACCGACGCTGAGCATGATGTGCGAGAGACGGCGATCGGCATCGGCGGTCTGCTCGCGCCAGGCGTCGCGCAGCGCCTCCTCGTCGATCTCCACCTGCTCGGCCATCGCCTGGCGGTCGAGCACCACATAGTTCAGACGGACCTGCTCGGGGCGACGGAAGCTATCCTGGTGTTTGGTGTAGTACTCCTCGATGGCCGCCTCGGAGGGCACGACCTCTTCCTCCAGCGACTCGGCATCCAGAGCCGCGTGGCGGAAGGTCCGCGTCTGGCGCTGCAGCTCGGCCAGGCGCTGCTGCTCACTGGGCAGAGTGAAATCACTGAACGCCAGTCCCTGCTGCAACTGCTGCTGCCGCATGTCGCGGCGCAACTGGTCGCGGAAGCCCACCGGGGTGTAGCCGGCGCTTGCCAGGCGGTTGCGGAACAGCTCGCTATCGAACTGGCCCTCCTGGTTCTGGAACTCGGGCAGCGAGACGATGATCTGGTCGAGCTGCTCCTCGGAGAGGTGCAGGCCGCCCTCCTCGGCGTACTGGCTGAGCACCTTGTCGGTGATCAGCTGGTCGAGCATCTGACCACGCAGCGCGCGCTCCTGCTCCGGCGGTACCTGGCCGCTGCGGATAGCGCGCTGAACGGAGAGCTCGAGCTCCTGGCGCATGATCGGCTCGCCGTTGACCTCGGCGACCTCGTCACCGCTGTTGCCGAACAGGCCCACCAGCGACTCCACGCCGAACAGCGCCATGGTCACCACGACTGCCCCGACGATGATCTTGGCTCCCCAGCTTCGGGAGCGGTCTCGAATACTTTGCAGCATGCAGGCCTCGGAAGTGTTGCCTCGAAATGGATATCTAAAAATTCGGCTGCCGATAACAAAGACAGGCGCACCGCCGAGGGCGATGCGCCTGTATCAATCAACCATCAGCGGTCAACCAGCGGCGGCGCGGACGGCGCGCTTCTCCAGTTGGCCTGGATTAGTTGACGGAATCCTTCAGCGCCTTGCCGGCCTTGAAACCGGGCACCTTGGCCGCCTTGATCTCGATCGGCTGACCGGTCTGGGGGTTGCGACCGGTGCGAGCAGCACGCTCCTTCACATGGAAGGTACCGAAACCGACGAGGGAGACACTGTCGCCTTTCTTCAGGCTATCGGTCACGGAATCCACCATGGCATCCAGAGCACGCGCGGCGGATGCCTTGGGAATATCAGCAGACGCGGCGATGGCTTCGATCAGCTCAGACTTGTTCACACTTCACCCCTTGACTTTTTCGGAAATTGGCCCCAATCGAACCGGTATTTCAACCGACAAGCACGATCACAGCATGAGGTAATTTATAGCAATGCGGAGAAAGCACTGTCAAGCAACATTCAGGGCAGAGCCCCACCATATCAGGCTTCAAGCAAAATTATGGTGGGGAAATTGACCTCAATGCGTGCTGATCATTGATTGCGCTGTAGCGGCGTCATCGGAATGGGATTCCCCCTCGGATTCCTCATTCCTTTTAGCTAATGCCACTTCAAGCACCTCATCGATCCAGCGTACCGGCCTGATATCGAGAGCCTCCTTGATATTATCCGGCACCTCCTTGAGGTCCCGGCGGTTCTCCTCGGGTACCAGCACGGTCTTTATACCACCGCGCCTGGCGGCCAGCAATTTCTCCTTCAAGCCGCCGATAGGCATGACCTCGCCACGCAGGTTGACCTCACCGGTCATGGCCACATCGCAGCGCACCGGCCGACCGGTATAGGCAGAGACCATGGCGGTGACCATGGCGATACCCGCGCTGGGGCCATCCTTGGGCGTCGCGCCCTCGGGCACGTGGATATGCAGATCTTCCTTCTCGAAGCGCTCGGGGTCGATGCCCAGAGACAGCGCGCGTGCACGCACCACGGTGTGGGCGGCACTCACCGACTCCTTCATCACGTCGCCCAGCGAGCCGGTCTTGTTGATGCGCCCCTTACCCGGTGTCACTACCGACTCGATATTGAGCAGCTCACCACCCACCGACGTCCAGGCAAGCCCCGTCACGCGACCGACCTGATCTTCCTGGTCGGCCAGCCCGTAGCTGTAGCGGCGCACCCCAGCATACTCCTCGATATCCGCGGCGGCCAGCAGCATGGGTGCCTGGGCCCCCTCCTTGCTCTCCTTCTCGAGGCGCACGCGCAGCACCTTGCGACACACCTTGGCGATCTGGCGCTCCAGCTCACGCACCCCGGCCTCGCGGCTGTAGTAGCGGATCAGCTCGAGCAGCGACTCGTCGGAGAACGCCAGCTCCTCGTCCTTGAAGCCGTTGGCCTTGAGCTGCTTGGGCACCAGGTAGCGCTTGGCGATGGCCAGCTTCTCGTCCTCGGTGTAGCCGGGCAGGCGGATCACCTCCATGCGGTCGAGCAGCGGTCCGGGGATGTTCATCGAGTTGGCGGTGCAAATGAACAGAGTCTCGGAGAGATCGTAGTCCAGCTCCAGATAGTGGTCGCTGAAGGTATCGTTCTGCTCCGGGTCGAGCACCTCGAGAAGCGCCGACGCAGGGTCGCCGCGATGGTCCATGCCGATCTTGTCGACCTCGTCGAGCAGGAACAGCGGGTTCCTGACCCCGGCGCGGGACATGCGTTGCACGATCTTGCCCGGGAGCGAGCCGATGTAGGTGCGGCGGTGACCACGGATCTCGGATTCATCACGCACGCCGCCCAACGCCAGGCGCACGTACTTGCGGTTGGTGGCCCGGGCGATGGACTTGCCCAGCGAGGTCTTGCCCACCCCGGGCGGCCCCACCAGACACAGCACCGGCCCCTTGAGCTTCTTGACCCGCTTGTGCACCGCCAGGTACTCGAGGATCCGCGCCTTGACCTCGTCGAGGCCATAGTGGTCCTCGTCCAACACCTTCTGGGCGTGGACCAGGTCGTGCTTGACCCGGGTGCGCTTCTTCCAGGGCACCGACACCAGCCAGTCCAGGTAGGAGCGCACCACGGTGGCCTCGGCGGAGTTCGGCGACATCATCTTCAGCTTGCCCAGCTCCTGGGTGGCCTTCTCGCGGGCCTCCTTGGGCATGCCGGACTCCTCGATGGCCTGCTCGTACTTCTCGGCCTCGTTGGGCACGTTCTCGAGCTCACCCATCTCCTTCTGGATGGCCTTCATCTGCTCGTTGAGATAGTACTCGCGCTGGGATTTCTCCATCTGGTCCTTGACCCGCGAGCGGATGCGCTTCTCCACCTGCAGCAGGTCGATCTCGGACTCGATCAGTGCCATCAGGTGCTCGATGCGGTCGCGCACCTTGTCCATCTCCAGCAGCTGCTGCTTGTCGTCGATCTTCAGCGACAGGTGAGCGCAGATGGTGTCTACCAGACGGCTGGGGTCCTCGATGCCGGAGAGCGAATTGAGCACCTCGTTAGGCACCTTCTTCGACATCTTGACGTACTGCTCGAACTGGTTGAGCAGCACGCGCACCAGCGCCTCCTGCTCTCGATCGGTGAGCGGCACGCTCTCGCGCAGCAGCGCCTCGGCGCTGGTGTAATCATCGCCGGCCTGGAGCTCGCCGACATCGGCGCGCGAAACGCCCTCGATCAGCACCTTGACGGTACCGTCGGGGAGCTTGAGCAGCTGCATGATCTCGGCCACGGTGCCGATGGCAAAGAGGTCGTCGCGGTCGGGATCGTCCTTGCTGGCCTCGCGCTGGGCAACCAGCAGCACTCTCTTGTCGGCACTCATGGCGGCGTCTAGCGCCTGGATCGACTTCTCGCGACCCACGAACAGGGGAATGACCATCTGCGGGTAGACGACCACGTCCCGCAGCGGCAAAAGGGGCAGACTCAGGGTCTGATCAGCGTTCTGCTGCATCGCAGACGTACCTCAAAGAAAACGAAGGGATGCCCCGTGGAATGGGGGCGACCGGGTGACTTTGCAAGGCAGGAGCCGAGAGGACAAAAAAAACGGGAGCTGCCGCGACTCCAGCCGGCCGGGCCGGCGATGGAGACAGGGCGCTCCCGTGGGGTAACCCCCGATGGATCAGCCGTCGGTACCGTCGCTGGCGGCTTCCTGCTGCTGCGAATAGATCAGTAGCGGTTCGCTTTCGCCGCCGATCACCGAGGCGTCGATCACCACCTTGCTGACACCCTCCAGCGAGGGGATCTCGTACATGGTGTCGAGCAGCACCGATTCGAGGATCGAGCGCAGGCCACGTGCACCAGTCTTGCGCGCCATGGCCTTGCCAGCCACTGCCCGCAGGGCATCGTCGCGGAACTCGAGCTCGACGCCTTCCATCTCGAACAGCTTGGCGTACTGCTTGATCAGCGAGTTCTTGGGCTCGGTGAGGATCTCGATCAGCGCATCCTCGGTGAGCTCGGTCAGGGTGGCGATCACCGGCAGGCGACCGACGAACTCCGGAATCAGGCCGAACTTGACCAGGTCCTCGGGCTCCACGGTGGCCAGGATATCGCCCACCGGCTTGCTGTCATCCTTGCTCTTGACCTCGGCATTGAAGCCGATACCGCCCTTCTCGGCGCGGTCGCGGATCACCTTGTCGAGACCGGCGAAGGCGCCGCCAACGATGAACAGGATGTTGCCGGTGTGTACCTGCAGGAACTCCTGCTGCGGATGCTTGCGGCCACCCTGGGGCGGTACCGAGGCGGTGGTGCCCTCGATCAGCTTGAGCAGCGCCTGCTGCACGCCCTCCCCCGAGACGTCACGGGTGATGGAGGGGTTGTCCGACTTGCGCGAGATCTTGTCGATCTCGTCGATGTAGACGATGCCGCGCTCGGCCTTCTCCACATCGTAGTCGCACTTCTGCAACAGCTTCTGGATGATGTTCTCGACATCCTCGCCCACGTAGCCCGCTTCGGTCAGCGTAGTGGCATCGGCAATGGTGAACGGCACATTGAGCAGCCGCGCCATGGTCTCGGCGAGCAGCGTCTTGCCGCTGCCGGTGGGGCCGATCAGCAGGATGTTCGATTTGCCCAACTCCACGTCGTCTTTCTTCACGTCGGAGCTCAGGCGCTTGTAGTGGTTATAGACCGCAACGGACAGCACCATCTTGGCGCGGTCCTGGCCGATCACATAATCATCGAGGGTGTGACGGATCTCGCGAGGCGTCGGCAGACGCTCATCGTCGCTCTCGGCATCGGCATCGAGCACCTCCTCGCGAATGATGTCATTGCAGAGGTCGACACACTCATCACAGATATAGACGGACGGGCCGGCAATGAGCTTGCGCACCTCGTTCTGGTTCTTGCCGCAGAACGAGCAGTAGAGCAGCTTGCCACCGTCGTCCTTGCCTTTGCCGTCGGCCATTCGCTTACCTCTTTTCATGTTGGTGGCACCTGCCAGAGCCGGCGCCACCGAGCTCACAACGGCGGCCAGCGCCGCCGGGAACATTCAGCGTGTAATGCAAATCACGCTATCAGGATGTGGGCCGCTTATCCAGCACGGCGTCGATCAGGCCATACTCCGCGGCCTGGTTGCCGTCCATGAAGTTGTCGCGGTCGGTATCCCGGGCGATCGTCTCGATGTCCTGGCCGGTATGCTGCGCCAGGATGCGGTTGAGCTTGTCGCGGATACCGAGGATCTCACGGGTGTGGATCTCGATGTCCGAGGCCTGGCCCTGGTAACCGCCCAGCGGCTGGTGGATCATCATCCGCGAGTTGGGCAGGCAGAAACGCTTGCCTGCCGCCCCGCCGGCCAGCAGCAGCGCGCCCATGCTCGCCGCCTGACCGATGCACACGGTGGAGACGTCGGGCTTGACGAACTGCATGGTGTCGTAGATCGACATGCCCGCCGTCACCGAACCCCCCGGCGAATTGATGTACAGGTGGATGTCCTTATCCGGGTTTTCGGATTCCAAGAACAGCATCTGTGCCACCACCAGGTTGGCCATGTAGTCTTCCACCGGACCCACCAGGAAGATCACACGCTCCTTGAGCAGGCGGGAATAGATGTCGTAGGCACGCTCGCCGCGCGCGCTCTGCTCGACCACCATGGGCACCAGGCCGCCGGCATTCTGGATATCGAACTCGTTGCTCATCTGCGTGTTGTCCTTGCATCCGATGAATGGAAGCGAAGAGAAACAGCGCCCCGACAGGAGCCGGGGCGCGGGGACATCGATCAGGCCTGGCGCTCTTGCTCGCCGGCCTCCTCGCTGCCCTCGTCCTCGTCGGCCTCTTCCTGCTGCTGGGCCGCGGCCAGCACGTCCTGGTAGGACATCTCGACGTCCTTGACGCTGGCCTGGCCAAGCAGCACGTCCACGGCCTTCTCTTCGAGGATAGCGGACTTGACCTGGGTCTTGAGCTGGTCGTTACCCATGTAGTGCTCGACCACCTGCTCGGGCTCCTGGTACTGCTCGGCGAGCTCCTGCACCTTGGCGCGGATCTCGTCGTCGCTGGCCTCCAGCTCGTTGGCCTTGATCACCTCAGCCAGCAGCAGACCCACCTCGACGCGGCTCCGGGCCTGCTCCTCGAACAGCTCGTTGGGCAACTGGGAGACGTCGAAGTCCTCGCCCAAGCCGAACTGCTGGGCTGCCTGGCGCTTGAGGCCATCGGTCTCCTGCTGGACCAGCGCCTGGGGCACCGGAATCTCGTTGGCCTTCTGCAGCGCGGTCAGCACCTGCTGCTTGACGCGGTTGTCCACCGCCTGACTCGCCTCGCGGGTCATGTTCTTCTTGACCTCGGCGCGGAACTTGTCGAGATCACCATCCTCGACGCCGAACTTCTGGACGAACTCGGCATCGACCTCGGGCAGGGTCTGGCCCTTCACCGCGTGGACCTTGACCTTGAAGGTGGCTTCCTGGCCGGCCAGGTTCTCGGCCTGGTAGTCCTCGGGGAAGGTGACCTCGATCTCCTTCTCTTCGCCGGCCTGGGCACCGATCAGCTGCTCCTCGAAGCCGGGGATGAAGCTGCCGGAACCGATCACCAGGTCGTGACCCTCGGCGCTGCCGCCCTCGAAGGGCTCGTCACCCAGGAAGCCCTGGAAATCGATGGTCACCTGGTCGCCATCCTCGGCGGCGCGCTCGACCGCTTCCCAGGCAGCATTCTGCTTGCGCAGGGTATCGATCATCTCGTCGACGTCGGCCTCGGTCACCTCGACCACGGGACGCTCGACCTCGGTGCCTTCGATCGGGGCCAGCTCGACCTCCGGGTAGACCTCCAGGGTCGCCACGAACTCGAGGTCCTTGCCCGCCTCGTTGACGGTAGGCTCGATCTGCGGGAAGCCAGCCGGGTTGAGCTCGTGCTCGGAGATGGCGCGAACGTAGCGCTCACGCATCACCTCGCCCACCACCTCGTTGCGCACGTCGCTGCCGTAGCGCTGACGAATCACCGACATCGGCACCTTGCCCCGACGAAAACCGTCCATACGAACGTTCTTGGCGGCATCCTTGAGACGGGCATTGACGGCCTCATCGATCTCGGCGGCCGGTACTTGAACCGTGATGCGGCGTTCGATCTGGGAGGTCGTATCGACGGAAACTTGCATGAAATGTCCTCTACCGACTGGGGGCATCGTGTTGCGTGAATGGAAATTCAAAGGGGGGATTTTATGAATCCCGCCCGGCACTGGCAAGCGCCATGGCGAGACAAATGGGGGCGAAGCGAGAGATTACAAGGCTTGGCGACGCATCTACGCCAGAAATCGCCGACGCCAGGGCGACCGCATGCGCACACCTTGCGCCACGCACTGGAATGCCTGGAGGATATCGGTTGACGACGAACTATTGACGAAGAGCCAGCCACACCAATCAGACGACCTCGCGGAGAGCATCTGACGAAGGCGATCTATGGAGCACGTTCGGAGGTTCTTGCTGAGGAGTCAAGGCGTGGGGTGGATGATGGGGATCGAACCCACGACCACCGGAGCCACAATCCGGGGCTCTACCACTGAGCTACATCCACCATTGCCTTGCTAAAGATGTCGAGGTGGGGTGGATGATGGGGATCGAACCCACGACCACCGGAGCCACAATCCGGGGCTCTACCACTGAGCTACATCCACCACATCGACAGTTGCTCGAATCGACTTCCTGCTACCGCACCCGGATGGCGCGCCCAGCAGGACTCGAACCTGCAGCCTACGGCTTAGAAGGCCGTTGCTCTATCCGATTGAGCTATGGGCGCATTCTACGTTCCAGGTCGCCTCGCCGCAACCCTGAGTGCCAAGAAACCGCAAGACATTCAAGAAGTTGTGGTCGGAGTGGAGGGATTCGAACCCCCGACATCCTGCTCCCAAAGCAGGCGCGCTACCAGGCTGCGCTACACTCCGCCGGCGATCTAGCGGGCTGGACGCCGCCGCAGAGGCCTCGTCGAGCGCTGCGTATTCTACGTGACTTTCCCGCCCGGTCAAGTAAATACGTACCACCTTCCGCTATCGCCCGCTTTGTTTCGCGGGCCCGGCATGCGAAAATCACGCCTCTGATTTTTCAGCCACCCATTCCAGCCACCCAGAGGATCCTCGATGACCGCGCAACTGATCGATGGCAAAGCCATAGCCGCCCGTGTTCGCCAGCAGGTCGCCCGCCAGGTGCAGGCGCGCCGCGAGGCCGGGGGCCGAGCACCGGGTCTTGCCGTCGTGCTGGTCGGTGAGGATCCCGCCTCCGCGGTCTACGTGCGCAACAAGCACAACGCCTGTGTCGAGGCCGGCATCGAATCGTTTCGTCACCAGCTGCCCGCCGACACCACCCAGGGTGAGCTCGAGGCGCTGATCGACCGCCTCAACGCCGACCCGGCCGTGGATGGCATCCTGGTCCAGCTGCCGCTGCCCGAGCAGCTCGATGCCCGCCCTATCCTCGAGCGCATCCGTCCGGACAAGGACGTGGATGGCTTCCACCCCTACAACCTGGGTCGCCTCGCACAGCGCCTGCCGCTGCTGCGCCCCTGCACGCCCAAGGGGGTGATTACGCTGCTCGAGGAGACCGGCCTGCCGATCCGCGGCCTGGACGCCACCGTAGTCGGCGCCTCCAACATCGTCGGCCGCCCCATGGCCCTGGAGCTGATGATCGCCGGCTGCACCACCACCGTCTGTCACCGCTTTACCCGCAACCTCGAGGAACACGTGCGCCGCGCCGATGTCCTGATCGTGGCAGTGGGCAAGCCCGGCCTGGTCAAGGGGGAGTGGGTCAAGGAGGGTGCCATCGTCATCGACGTGGGCATCAACCGCCAGGAGGATGGCCGCCTGATCGGCGACGTCGACTTCGAGGCCGCAGCGAAGCGTGCCGCCTGGATCACCCCCGTCCCCGGCGGTGTCGGCCCCATGACCGTGGCCAGCCTACTGGAGAACACCCTGCAGGCCGCCGACCTCCACGACGCCGAATAATTTCCGGTACCGACCTCGGGTCGGCAAGCCAACCAACATCCAGGGCCAGATCCCTCAGCTACCCCGTGGGAGGGGCTGGCGCCACAGCAAGAGAGGATTTCATGAGCGACAAGATGAACGTCGAAAGCTTCAACCTCGACCACACCAAGGTGAAGGCTCCCTACGTGCGCCTGGCCGACGTCAAGACCGGCGAGCACGGCGACACCATCCACAAGTACGACATGCGCATCTGCCAGCCCAACCAGGAGCATATGGAGATGCCCGGCCTGCACTCCCTAGAGCACCTGATGGCAGAGATGTCACGCAACCACTCCGACAAGGTCGTCGACATCAGCCCCATGGGCTGCCAGACCGGCTTCTACTGGGCGATGCTCAACCACGACGACTACGACGGCGTGCTCGAGCTGGTCGAGAAGACCCTCAAGGACGTGCTCGAGGCCAGCGAAGTGCCTGCCTGCAACGAGATGCAGTGCGGCTGGGCCGCGAGCCACAGCCTGGAAGGCGCCAAGCAGATCGCCCGCGGCTTCCTGGCCAAGCGCGACGAGTGGTCCCAGGTGTTCGCCTGATGAAGCGCATCGGCATCATCGGCGCCATGAGCCAGGAGGTGGCACGACTCGCCTCCCTGCTCGAGGAGCGCGAGACCCACACCCATGTCGGCAACACCTTCCATAGTGGCCTGCTGCATGGCGTCGAGGTGGTGATCCTGCAATCGGGTATCGGCAAGGTGAATGCCGCCGTCGGCACCACCCTGCTGCTCGACATGTACAAGCCCGAGGCGATCATCAACACCGGCTCCGCCGGCGGCTTCGGCGAGGGACTGGAGATCGGCGATATCGTGGTCTCCAGCGAGGTGCGCCACCATGACGTAGACGCGGTGGTGTTCGGCTACGAGCACGGCCAGGTCCCCGACATGCCCGCGGCCTATCTGCCCGACGAGCGCCTGGTCCACCTGGCCCGGGAGTGTGTCGAGGCGCTGGGCGAGGTCAACGTGGTCGAGGGGCTGATCGCCACCGGCGATGTGTTCATGGCCTGCCCCAACCTGGTAGCCCAGACCCGCCAGCGCTTCCCCACCATGCTCGCCGCCGAGATGGAGGCCGCGGCCATCGCCCAGACCTGTCATCTCTACGACTGCCCCTTCGTGGTGATCCGCGCCCTCTCCGATATCGCCGGTGGCGGCGACAACCACCTCTCCTTCGAGCAGTTCCTGGAGAAGGCCGCCCTGCACTCCTCGAAAATGATCGAGGCCATGGTGGCTCGCCTCGCCGATCGAAAGCGTGAGACGGCAGTGGCAGGCGCCTGAGACGATGGCGCGGCGGCGGGCGCCTGGGACGATGGCAGCCACGACCTGGTGGCGAGGCGCCCTGCTGCTGGCCAGCCTGGTCCTCGCTGGCTGTGCCAGCACCCACCTGGGCAGCGACGGCCGCGAGGTCGAGGGCGCCGACCACCCTGGAGCGACAGGGGAGCCGGCCACCATCCGGCATCTGGCAAACCAGCGCTACACCCCCGACGACTGGCCAGAGCCGCTCAGTGCACGGGTGCGCCTGCCCCGGGGCGATAGCGACGAACTACGCCCGGCCGCCCTGCTGGTTCACGGCGGCGGCTGGCGCAATCGCACGCCGGACGACATGGAAGAGATCGCCGAGGCTCTGAGCCTGCGCGGCTTCGTCACGGTGAATATCGAACACCGCTTCGCCCCCGACTACCGCTTCCCCGCCCAGCTGCACGATCTCCAGCAGGCCATGGCGTGGCTGCACGCCAACGCCGAGGCGTGGCGCGTGGATACCGATCGCATCGTCGGCGTCGGCTTCTCCTCGGGCGCGCACCTGGTCAGCCTGCTCGCCCTGGCCGGCAGCGACGGGCCGCTGGCCGCGCCCCACGGAGGCGAGCACGCCCGGCTGGCGGCTGTCGTCGCGGGCGGCACGCCCACCGATCTGTTGAACCCTCCGACGATTCATTCAGAGAATAGAATCGCGGATTCTTATCCCTCTCACGCGCTCTGTTGCCAGAGCGTGGAGAGCGATACCGGGGTTCTCGGTGTGCCGGTCGACTTCTGCGAGGCGGCACGGGGCGCTGCCTTGCGGCGACACCCCTGGTAGTAAACATGGCCTCGGGCGGCGATGTTATAGGCCGCGTTCAGATCGGCGTGGTAGCGCTTGCCGGAACTAAACGTACACTGGCTGTAGTTATCTTTGTCGCGCTTTACTGACCCTGATCCGTCGAAGGCGTGGCGGGACGTACCGCGAGCATATACCGCCACATAGCGAAGCCCCACCTCGACGGCCTTGCTGTCGAGGCGTGTCACCAGTTGGCGATGAAACCAGCGGTGAAACCGCGCCTTCATCGGTGTCCGTTTTTTACCCGCTTTGGGTCGCCAGCCCTTCAGGTTTTCGACTGCAATGGCCTGGCAGTGATGATCAAGCGCTAGATTCACCAACTGCCGACTGATCTGGTGGGCTTGATTGTCTGCCAGATGGGTTAGCCGTTGGTGGTCGCGGCGGCAGAAGCCGGGCGGCAGCCGGCTTCCGTGCCGCGTGTGCTTTTTGGCGGCCTGGCGAATACGGGCCATCAGCCGACACTCCCGGTCTTTATCCGTGCGCGAGATAAAGCCGCGCGCATGGACAGTGCCTTGAGTATCAACCACCGCCCAGGTGGCCGCCGTATTAATCCCTACATCAACCGCTAATACCCGCTCAGGCGCACCTTTTACTGGCTTCGGTGGTTCGAACTGTTCCGGTAAGGAAAGCTGCCACTGTCGCCCATTCGTGGTCAGCAGTGGCGACTTGGCCTTGCCTTTCCCTCGAAACCGGCAGGTGCCTTTCAGCCCAAATCCCATCCAAATCCAGTCATTCTGCCAATGCACTTTGATAAAGGCATGGCTGGCATCGGTGTTGAGCTTGGCACACTGGCTGCCGTAAAGGCTGGGGAAGGTTTTCGTGCTGGCCGTTAGGCGCGGTGGTTTGGCGTGCGGGTGCTTGCGCTGGCCACATCGCCACTGATCGAACCGCGTGACGAAGGAACGCACCTGGCCGACCGCATCCATCAGCGCCACACGCCGGAGATACGAAGGGAATTTGTAGTAGCGTTTGGCAAAGTACGTGTAGCGAACGTGCGGTCGTTTAGCCGTTGGGTGAATCAGCGCCTCAATGACCTTTACCGCTTCATTGCCCTGCGTGGCTCCTATCGTCGGCCAGTGGGTATACGCCACCGTCATCAGATCGCGCACCAGCCGCCGATACAGCGCCAGCGTATTCGCCAACGCCTGTTGTTGATCGGCGCCGGTGACCTGAAGGGTGAGGGTGTCGGAGCGAATAATGGCCATGGATTGACTATATATTTATCCAGCTATACCTGCAAGGCTGACGCCTTGCTCTGCCTTAACTGTCGATTCATTCGGAGAATTGAATCGCAGAATGCGGCAGATTTTTGTTCAAATTCGATGATGGCAAGCTGGTAGTGCAGTTTCTGGGGGGCACCCGCGCCGAGGTGCCCGAGAAGTATCGGCTTGCCTCCCCGGCCAGACAGATCCAGAGTACGCCGCCGCCCTTCTTCCTGTTCCACGGCACCTGGGACCGCCTGGTCCCGGTGGATCATGCCACCGACTTCTACCAGGCGCTGAGGGCCCAGGGCGGTGAAGCCGAGCTCTTCCTCCAGCACGGTCGCGGCCACTTCCTCAGTTTCCTTAACCGTGGCAATGCCATCGAGGCCGGCCTCGACTTTCTGGAGAGCCAGGTTAGCGCTCCTCACTACCCGCCGAAGGGCGACGAGGAGCGTTAATCGATCCGCCACTCCGTTGCCAGGCTTTGCCAGTGCTCGCGCAGCAATGCCTTGTGCGACTCGGCCATGGGCAGCGAGTCCAGCATATCGGGCCAGGTGTCTCTGGCACGACGCAGCGTATCCTGCAGTTCCGACTCCACGGCCGGCCAGCTGACGCCTACCCTGCCCGCCCAGTGCTGAAAATCGGTGAGCCGCAGCTGCTCCCAGCCTTTCTTGCCGTTTAGGTTCAACGCTGCCTCCCGCTCAGCAGGCAGATAAGCCCGCGTCATCACGATGTCGTAAGGGAAACGCTGCACAAATCCTGCCGGAGCTGCCTCGCAGCGACCGGCAGGGTAAAATCTGACCATTCCGACACCGTCTGACAGAGCTATCCGATGAAGCAGATCTCGTTCGCCCAGGCAGAGCACCAGAACAAGAAGAAGGTTACCCGCCGAGAGCGGTTCCTGGCGCAGATGGATGCCCTGGTGCCATGGCAACGACTGATCGACGCGCTGTCGCCGTCCTACTTCCCGAACTCGGCGGGCAAGCGGGGCCGGCCGCCCATCGGCCTGGAACGCATGCTGCGGATCTACTTCCTGCAACAGTGGTATGCGCTTGCTGACGAGGCGCTGGAGGATGCCATCTACGACAGCCAGGCGATGCGTGACTTCGTGGGAATCGATTTGGCCATCGAGAGCGTGCCGGATGCGACCACACTGCTGCGCTTCCGCCATCTGCTGGAAAAGCATGCCCTGACCCAGCGGATCTTCGAGGAGATCAATGCTCACCTGGCCGAAAAAGGACTGTTCATGCGCGAGGGCACCATCGTCGACGCCACCATCGTCGCGGCCGCGCCCTCCACCAAGAACAAGGCCAAGCAACGCGATCCGGAGATGAAGCAGACCAAGAAGGGCAACCAATGGTATTTCGGCATGAAGGCGCATATCGGCGTCGATGCCGTCACCGGGCTGACCCACAGTGTCGTCGCCACTTCGGCCAACGTCGCCGATGTCACCATGACCAGTGAATTGGTCCGGGACGATGATAAGCGGGTATACGGCGACGCGGGCTACACCGGCATGTGGAAGCATCTGGATGAAGAGAAAGATGCCCCGGATTCCCGGTGCTGTGTTGCCGACAAGCGCGGCGCCATCAAGAAGATGGAGGACAGCCCAATGAAAACGCTGTTGCTGGCATTCGAGAAGGCCAAGGCCAGCATCCGTGCCAAGGTCGAACACCCGTTTCATGTCATCAAGAACCTCTTCGGCTACCGGAAGGTGCGCTACAAAGGGCTGGCCAAGAACCAGGCGCAGTTGTTCAGCCTGTTCGGGCTGGCCAATTTGGTGTTGGCGACACGATGTGAGGGCCGAGTTGACGGGGCCGGTGCGCCTTGAATCTGCTCCGCCAGCCGGATAATCCGGCTGGCGGGGAAAACAAGCGGCCCAAGCGGGTCAGAAAATGACCGCAGGGTCTTTGAATTGACCGCGCTGAGCGCATCAGTTGCTCAGCGACGAATTGATCAGTGGTTCCTAAGCGGGCGACAAGGTTGGCCGTTGGCGATCGGGATAGACAAGACTCCAGTTCTTCAGGTGAGCATCGCCGTTGGCCAACAGTGCATTAACCAGCAGGCGCCTCGCCATCTGCGCCGCGCACGCCATGCCGTCGGCGGAGAACTCGCGTATCAGCCGCCCGATCTGCTCATAGCTTGGGCCGGAGTACTTCTCGTGGGGGTAGCGAAACAGCACCTGGGCGAAGTCTTCCGCATGCACCCGCTCACTCCCAGCCCGATCAAATCGCTTGATCGCATAGGCCATTGGCTCATCGGGCAGATTCAGGCGCGGCAGCCCATCCAGCTCCTCGAGGGGAATCAGTCGAATCTCCGGAATCGTCACCCCGGCCGCCTCTGCCAGGCGCATAGCGGAGTATTCGTTCTCCACGAGCCACGGTTGAATAGGGGATGGCGGCTTGACGATCCAGTCCCCGGGCAGCGCCTGCCCGGCGCCCTGGAAACGCCCGTCCTGCTCGCGCATGGAAAACTTCATCTGCACCCCCGCCAGGGAGAAGCCCCGCCCCACGGCGACTTGGCGAGGCTCCGGGCTGACGCTGCGGCGATGGGCAACAACCCAGGCGGGCATCTCATCGGACGTCACGGCGGCGACCTCCAGGGCCCCCGGGAGGTCATGGCCAAGAGCCGCCAGCAGAGGGAACTCGTTGTCCGGATGCACCTTGAGTTCGGCGGCAAGCCATTCCCGCAGCGCGCCCTCCGGCAACAGGTTGGAAAGCCAGGGGTGCAGCCGCTGGCGACGTATCCAAGGCGACTGCAGCAGTCGTTGGTTATGCGGTGCCGAAGGCATCAGCGACAGCGACAAGGTGGCGCGGCTCTCGTCGAGTCGCCAGTCGTCATCGAACACCAGCACGTTGCGGCCACCGCGATACCCGGCCAGCCAACCCAAGCGGCGGCCGTGCAGCCACAGCGACAGCATCTCGACACTTTCGTTGGCCATGCTCAGTCCTCCTCGTCGAGCAGGCCCTGCCAAGGATCCTCATCGAGGGGAACCGTCTCCTCCTGCCCCTCCTCGAGAAGCGCCTTGACCCGATACCACTGCTCGACAGGGATCAGCATCATACGGGCATTGAGGCCATCCGCCGCCAGTTGCAGGGTATCCAGCCGCGGATTGCCACCCCGCTCCAGGCGCTGATACTGCTGCCGAGACATGCCGACACGGTCCGCGATCTGGGCCTGGGTAAAGCCGAGGTCATGACGGCGGCGCTTCAGCTCTTCGTGAATGCTCACAAAAATGCACCACATCTGTTGCTTTTAATAAAGAATAGCAACACATGTGATGCATAACTAGACCTGGGAACGCTATAGCAGATAGCAACCGCCGATTGCGTGAGATCGATTCATCGACAAAAGCGGAAGTATCGAACTGTCTATTCGCCGGCCAGCTTCCACGCCAGCGTCTCACCGGCCATCAGCGGCACGATGCGAGCACCGCCGGCGTAGGGCAGCGACTCAGGAAGCTGCCAGGGCTCGCGGACCAAGGTGATGGTTTCGCTGTTGCGCGGCAGGCCGTAGAAGTCCGGGCCATGGTGGCTGGCGAAGCCCTCCAGACGCTCGATGGCACCCGCCTGCTCGAAGGCCGTGGCGTAGTATTCGATCGCCGCCGGCGCGGTATAGGCACCGGCACAGCCGCAGGCACTCTCCTTGTCGCCCTGGGCGTGGGGCGCGCTGTCGGTGCCCAGGAAGAACTTCGGGTTGCCCGAGGTGGCCGCCGCCAGCAGCGCCTGGCGATGCCGCTCGCGCTTGAGGATCGGCAGGCAGTAGTAGTGTGGCCGGATACCGCCGACCAGCATATGGTTGCGGTTGAACAGCAGGTGGTGGGCGGTGATGGTGGCGCCCACGTTGGCCGGCGCCGCGGCGACGAACTCGGCCGCCTCGGCGGTGGTGATATGCTCGAACACCACCTTGAGGTTCGGGTGGCGCTCCAGCAGCGGCTTGAGCACCGTCTCGATGAACACCGCCTCGCGATCGAAGATATCGATCTCGGCATCGGTGACCTCGCCGTGCATCAGCAGCGGGATACCCAGGCGCTCCATGGTGGCGATGGCATCGTCACACAGGGTGATGTCGGTGACCCCGGAGGCCGAGTTGGTGGTGGCGCCGGCGGGATAGAGCTTCACCGCCTGCACCAGGCCACTGGCGTGGGCGCGCTCGATCTCCTCGGCGGGGGTATTGTCGGTGAGGTAGAGCGTCATCAGCGGCTGAAAGCGGCTGCCCTCGGGCAACGCCGCCAGGATACGCTCGCGATAGGCCAGCGCCTGCTCGGTGGTGGTCACCGGCGGCTTCAGGTTGGGCATGATGATGGCGCGGCCCATCTGGCGGGCGGAGGCCTCGACCACGGCGGCCAGCGCCTGGTCGTCACGCAGATGGAGGTGCCAGTCGTCGGGGCGAGTCAGGGTCAGGGTAGTCACGGCGGATCCTGTATTGGCGGGTTCATATCGGCGTGGCGCCAGTATACCCAATGGCGCCTGGCGAGGCAGAGCCCCATGGCCACTAGTCTGCTAACCTATGGGCTTCGCCTGACCACCGGGACTTCCATGGCCGACTCCCTCGAGCGCAGTCCGCTGCGTGCCGACCTGCTGCTGCTCACCGTCACCCTGCTCGCCGCCGCCGGCTGGATCTTCTCCAAGGAGGCGCTGGACGGCATGCCGCCGCTGCTGTTCATCGGCACGCGCTTCCTATTGGCCGGACTGCTGCTGGCGCTGTTCGGCTTGCCCGCCCTGCGCCGGCTCTCCCCCCGCGACCTCGCCGCCGGCGCCGGTGTGGGCCTGCTGTTCAGCGGCGCCCTGGGCTTCTGGATCATGGGGCTCTACCACTCGAACCACCTCGGCGAGAGCGCCTTCATCAACAGCCTGGGCATCCTGCTGGTGCCGATCGTGGCGAAGCTGCTCTTCGGCGACCGCCCGCCACGCACCACCTGGATCGCCCTGCCCATCGCCCTGGCCGGCTTCGCCCTGCTCTCGCTCAACGCCGGCCTGCGCCTGGAGCCCAGCCAGTGGCTGATCGCCACCTCCGCCGTGCTCTTCTCGCTGCTGATAAACGTCAACACCCGGGTGGTACGCCACCTCCCCGCCCTGCCGCTCACCGCCATCCAGCTTACGGTGGTGGGTGTCCTGCTGGGACTGGTCTCGGCGCTGATCGAACCCTGGCCCGCGCGTATCGGTGGCATCACCCTGGGCTGGCTGGCGGCCAGCGTGCTGCTCGCCAGCACCCTGCGATTCTTCCTGCAGGTCTATGCCCAGGGCCTGACCACGCCGAGCCACGCCGCCGTCATCCTGATGCTCGAGGCCGTCTGGACGGCCCTGCTGGCCGCCGCCTGGTACGGCGAGACAATGAGTCTGTTGCAGCTCGCCGGCTGCTCACTGATCTTCGCCGCTCTACTGATCAATCGCTGGTACTGGGTAAGGAAGCTGGTGCTGCGGACTGCCAGGTAGCAAGCACACCGGCGCGGGGCTCGGGGGTCAAACCGCAGAAGAGGTCGCCCGGCACTCGCAGCAACTCGCCATGAAGCAAGAAAATCCCGTATCATGCCGCCAGTTTTCGCGGGGCCAGCTTCACGAGGGAGAGACGATGCCCAAGGTTCGCCACTATGCCGATCTGGCCGCCACCCTGGCCGGCCTGATGTGGCTGGTCGTCTACTGGTCGATCAGCCTGTCGGCCCACCTGGGCAACCTGGAGCCGACCCTGGCAGCCCTGCTGCTGCTCGGTACCACCGTGCTGGTCACCTTCGTTCACCGCCCAACGCGGGTACTGCTGCGGCGCTATCACGTCAGAAAGCGGCGCACCGAGATGTGGATGCACATCCTGGCGCTGCCGCTGTTCATCGCCTTCCTGTTCGGGGTCACCTTCGAACTGATCTTCACGCCCCTGAGTGGCGTTCAGAAACTGCTGCTCTTCAACGTGGTAGCCACCGCCGGCTGGCTGGTATTCATTGTCACCATGCTGGTCAAACTGGGCACCCACAAGGTCAAGCAGCGCCGCAAGGCCTAGCACACCCCGCGGCACCCATGTCTCAGGCGTTTCAGAAACGCGTGGCGCTGAACGGCGCCATATCCACCTCGGGGGTCTCGCCCGCCATCATCTGGCTCAGCAACAGCCCGGTCACCGGACCCAGGGTGAAGCCCTGGTGGCCATGGCCGAAGGCCAGCCACATCCCCTCCTGACCGGGGGCCGGACCGATGATCGGTTTCATGTCCGGCAGGCAGGGACGCGCGCCCTTCCAGGGCTCCGGATCGCGACGCTCACCCAGCGGATAGATCTTCCTGGCGGCCTGCTCCGCCGCCTTGAGCTGCTTGAACCTGGGCGGCGCATCCAGGTCGGCCAGCTCCGCCCCGGTGGTCAGGCGAATACCGGCACGCATCGGCTCGAGCAGGAAGCCGGTCTCGGCATCCATGATCCAGTGGTTGAGGTGGGCATTCTCGTCGGCGCTGGTGTAGTGCATATGGTAGCCGCGCTTGACGAACAGCGGCACCGAGATGCCCAGGCGCGAGAGCAGCTTGCCGCTCCAGGGCCCCATGGCGACCACCAGCTGCTCAGCCTCCAGTGTCTCGCCACCGGTGGTTGTCACCTTCCAGCCTTTGCCACCCTTCTCGACACCCTTGACCTCGGCCTGCACGAAGCGGCCGCCCTGCTGCTGGAAGTGCTCGGCATAGGCCTGCACCAGGGCGCCGGGATCTGCCACCGTCCACGGCTGGATCCAGTGGATGGCACCCACCAGCCCCTTCTTCAGGTGCGGCTCCTTGGCATACAGGCCGGCCGCGTCGAGTACTTCGAATTCCACACCGAAGCGCTCACGGTTCTCGCGCGCCTCGGCGATACGCTCATCGAAGGGCTTCTGGGTGTGATAGAGCTCCAGCCAGCCGTCGCGACGCACCAGGTGATCGGCACCGGCGGCCTCGACCATAGGGGCATGGGTCTCCAGGCAACGCATGATCAGCGAGGCGTACTCCGGCACGATCTTGGCGTAGCGAGACTTGCCGGAGTTGATCCAGTACTGCAGCAGCGGGCTCGCCGCCCCAACCATGCCCGCAGGGCGATAGCGAATATCCACCTCGCGGTTGGGCAGCACCCGCATCAGGGTGCCGAGATCGCGCGGGAAGGCATAGGGACGCACCGCCTCGCGCTGGATGATGCCGGCATTGCCGAACGAGGTCTCGCGACCGGGCTCGCGGCGATCCACCAGCGTCACCGAATGGCCCTGGCGCACCAGATGCCAGGCCACCGATACACCGACCATGCCGGCACCGAGAACCACGATTTCACGAGACATCACCAACACCTCCTGGAAACGGACACAGGCCTCACCATGCGGCGAGGCCTGACTCAACGATAGACGCTCAAGCGCCACCCGGTCGACCGACGACACGGTGGCTAAACACTCAGCGCATCATAACGTTGCACCAGCAGACCAGGATGCCAAAGACCCCTCTTAATGAATGATTTTTTCTTGTTTATCGACCAATTTCTAGATGAATGATCCAGGAATACGAAAAACCTCAGACTATCGAGTCCAGCACCGTGGCCACCGCATCAAACAGCTGCTCCAGCATCGCCTGCGGACCACAGTCTTGGGCTGACTATTTCGAAGCGCCAACTCACTGGCATCAGAGCGTTAACAAATATAAAATGGAATTAAACTCAAAATTTGTTAACGCGGCGAACCAACCGATGTCCTACATGCCACTCAGCCCTGAAGCCTCCCGCGTCGCCATCAATGCCGTACAGCTCTTCGAGGTCCTGGAGGAGCATCGCGGCGGAGCGAGACATGTCGAAGGCTCGATGCACTGGAAACGCATCAAGGGGCGCGACTATCTGTATCGCTGCTTCACCGGAGGCAAGAACCGATCCATCGGGCCACGCAGTGACGAAACGCAACGAATCAAAGAAGACTTCGACGCTCGCAAGGCAGCCTACAAAGCGCGAGAAGGCAGCCTGAAAGAGCAGCTCCAGTTACACGCCGCGTATGTCCGTGCCAACCGACTCAATCGATTTCCGCTAGTCGGCGCCAGGGTGATCCGTGCCTTGCAACGCCGCGGCATTCCGTTTCGCATCATCGGCACCAATGCTCTTTACGCCTATGAAGCACGCGCCGGCGTCATGATCGAACCCCAGCACCTTGCCACCGCCGATATGGACGTATTGATGGATGCTCGCCAGGGAATGCGAATCGTGGCGGCCCTGGAAGGTGACACACTGATGGCCGTGCTTCAGGCCAGTGATCGCACCTTTGTCCCATTGATCCGCGGCCGCTTCAAGTTTCGCGCCGGCAATGCTGACGGCTACCTGATCGACCTGATCACCCAGGCTGAATCACCGATGGCGATGAACGATTTCGAGCGGGAGCTGGATGCCGATGACCTGAAGCCGGTGGGTATCTATTCTCTAAAATGGGTCATCGCCTCGCCATTGTTCAAGGCAGTGGTGTTCGATGAGCGGGGCACGCCACTCCGCCTGAATACCCTCGATCCAAGGGCATTTGTCCTTCACAAGTGGCATGCCGGCCATCAGCCGGACCGCGATGCCTTGAAGCGCCATCGCGACCAGGCCCAGGCCAGGATCGTCGCCAGCCTGCTGCATCACGAGCTGCGTGAGCTTCCCACCACTCGCGCGGTAGAGCGGGCCTTCCCCCATCTGCTGACGCAGCAAGCGCGCGCCGGTCTGGATGATCTCGATGTGTGATTACTTAAGTCTATCCAGCACCGTGGCCACCGCATCAAACAGCCGCTCCAGCTCCGCCTCGGTGCTGGCGAACGGCGGGCCGAACTGCAGGGTGTCGCCGCCGAAGCGGACATAGAAACCCGCCTCCCACAACGCCAGGTGAGCATCGCGGGGGCGAATCGTCGGGTCCCCGTCGCGTGGCGCGAGCTGGATCGCCCCGGCCAGGCCATGGTTGCGAATATCCACCACATGGGAACGCCCCTTCAGCGCATGCAGCTTCGCCTCGAACGCCGGGGCGATGGCACGCACCTGGGCGGGGAAGTCCTCGCGCTCAAACAGCTCCAGTGCCGCCAGGCCTGCGGCGCAGGCCACCGGGTGGGCACTGTAGGTATAGCCGTGGGGAAACTCGATGGCGTGCTCGGGGCCGCCGGCGTGCATGAAGGTGTCATAGATCTCGGTTGAGGCGATCACCGCGCCCATGGGCACCGCGCCGTTGGTGAGCTGCTTGGCCACCGTCATCATGTCCGGCACCACGCCGAAGGCCTCGGCACCGGTGCGCGCTCCGCTGCGACCGAAGGCAGTGATCACCTCATCGAAGATCAGCAGGATATCGTGGGCCGTGCAGATATCGCGCAGCCGCTCGAGATAGCCCTTGGGCGGCACGATCACCCCGGCGGAGCCGGACATCGGCTCGACGATCACCGCGGCGATGTTGGAGGCATCATGCAGGGCAATATGCTCGAGCAGCGCATCGGCAAGCTCGGCACCGCTCTCGGCCTGGCCACGGGTAAAGGCGAGCTGCGGCTGCAGGGTGTGCGGCAGATGGCTGACCTCCATCAGCTGGCCATAGTGCTTGCGGTTACCGCCGATGCCACCCAGGCTCGTCCCACCGACGTTCACGCCGTGATAGCCCTTGGCGCGACCGATCAGGCGGGTCTTCTCGGGACGCCCCCTGGCGCGCCAGTAGGCCTTGGCCATCTTCACGGCGGTGTCCGCCGACTCGGAGCCAGAATCGGTGAAGAACACATGATCCAGCCCCGGCGGCGTGATCTCGGCGATCTTCTCGGCCAGCTGGAACGCCAGCGGATGCGCCACCTGGAAGCCCGGAGCATAGTCGAGGGTGCCGAGCTGGCGGGCCACGGCCTGCTGGATCTCCTCGCGATTATGTCCGGCGCCGCAGGTCCAGAGACCCGAGAGGGAGTCAAACAGCCGGCGGCCGCTATCGTCGATGAAGTAGCGCCCCTCGGCGCCGGTGATCAGCCGCGGATGGGCATGAAAGTCGCGGTTGGCGCTGAACGGCATCCAGAAGTGGCGGTTGATGGCAGCATGCTCGGCACGGGGTGAGTGGTCATGGGCCGCAGACTGGCGGGCGGAACGGGTTTCCAGCATAGCGAAGGCTCCTCGGGGAAACGTCTTGTTGTCCCCCTAGCATGGCTCATCCTGAGTGTTAAATAAAACATAACAGTGGGACTTCCTCGTCGCACCCTCTGGGTGAAGATGAGCATTAGCTATCTCTTTATCGAAGTCGCGGCATAATGGCGCAGCGGGCCTCGTCGTAAGGGATGGAGCATGATCGACATCCATGGCCGAGAGATGTACTTTGTACATATATCAACACATCGGCCTTCAGAATGAGCATCTTTGACGAACTCCAGACATCGCTGCAGGAAGCCGTCGACATCAAGCAGGGCCGGACCCAAGCCAGCCGCGTCACGCGCCATGAGGTCGCCGACGTGAAGGCCATCAGGGCCCAGTTGCATGTCTCTCAGGCCGAGTTTGCCAGCGCCATGGGCACTAGCGTCGACACCATCAGAAGCTGGGAAACCAAACGCCGTAACCCCACAGGCCTGGCGGCCAAGGTGCTAGCGACGCTTCGCGACAACCCGGCACTCTTCAACGATCTGGCTTCCCACTGACTTGTCCAAAATGCACGCCATGCTCCAGATTCCTAGTGCGGGACATGGCACGCCTTTCAGTCACCATCGATAAATGATGATGTCCGGACAGAATGCCTTTCTCCACTCGACAGCACAGAGATACTGAGGAGCCAGCTTAACCGCCTACCGAGCCCACACCCTGCTCCTGCACCTGCAGCTTGGTGCGGATGAAGTCGCCATGGCTGACGTGCAGCAGATCGGCCAGCTGGCGGATACGGTGCTCCTCCAGATGATGCTGCTCACCGTCGGCCAGCGCCAGGGCCCACATCATGCGCACCAGCTCGCAGCGCCTGTCGTAGTCGTAGTGCTCCTTGATCAGGGAGACGAACTGGTAGTGATCCACGGCGCCGTCGACCTCCTCCTGAGCCAGGGTCATCAGCTCGTCGAGGGCCTCATCACTGACCCGCAGATGGTCGCGCAGCTGAGCGCGCAGGGTGTCGAGCTCCTCCGGCGTCACCTCGTAGTCGGCGCGCATCACCTCGCAGAGCAGCGCCGCCGCGGCAAGCTCCAGGCTCGGCGCCTCGCGACCGGCACCACCCTCCCCCTCGGCGAGCATCTCCTGAAAGAACCGCTGTATATTGGCTAACACGGGTGTCTCCTTTCTCTTCGCTAAGGCTGGGACCCGCCAGCCGCTCTCGGGTTCGCCAGCCCTTGGGTCAGGCTTCTGAATCCACCGAGGGGGGGAGGCTGCCCCCAAGGTGGGCGGGGTTAATCACGGCAACGCCAGCGCGCCAACAGAGAGAGCAGCGCCAGACCCAGCAATACTGCCGCCGTCCAGCCCACCATATCGACGACCTGGGGGAATGATGCCGGGGCTTCCACCGGGCGGTGCTGAAGGCCGAACACCACGACACGCCCCAGGGCATAGAGCATCAGTGCCAGGCTGGCCAGGGGCAACAGGGAGTGACGCGCCGCCAGCCAGCGAGTGAGTGCCCAGGGCTCGCTGGGCGTCTTGGCCGACTGACGGGCAGCCGCCTTGCGAGGAGTCGCCGCCTTGCTGGCGGCCGGCTTCCTTGCCGCAGGCTTGCGGGCCCGCGGCTTGACCTTAGCTTTGCCCGTAGAGGGGCCACCGCCCAGCCAGCCCAGGGCAGCTCGGCCCAGACGCCATAGCGCCCAGCCCAGAGTGAAGCTTACCGAGAGGGCGAGGCCGCCCATCACCAGCACATACGCCATTGGCGATCCTTGTCGAACAACAAAAGGAGTATTGTGCCATAGCGTCGGCGAGCCTACTCCCGATGATGCTTGTGAGCGCGACTCATCAGGTAGAGGGCCCCGGCCAGGGCCAGCACCGATAGCGCCAGGTAGATGGCATCCAGCGGCGTCTCGAAGGTGATATCGACCACGGCGCGGAAGAACTCGATGATCACCGCCAGGATCACCACCCGGGCAATCTTGTCCTTGAGCTCATCGAACGACGAGACATTGAAGGGGTTCGACGCCGGGTGCGACTCGGCCGGCTCGATCGGTGACACGAACAGCCGATACACCCCCAGACCGAAGATCAGCAGCACAATGGCCACCAGGTAGATGTCCACCGCCATCACCACGCTCGGCACCACCGTCTCGTGGATATCGGGCTGCCCGCCGACCAGGTAGTAGGTCGCGGCGGTCACCGTGAGCTTGAGAATATCCATGGTACCGATGATGAACAGCACCAGTGCCCCCAGCAGGCTCGGCACCACCGCCAACATCACCAGCAGCCGACTATTCCACAGGAAGCGTTCGAAGAGCCGCTCATAGCGGCCGCTCTGCGCCTGGGGTGGGTTCTTGTCCCGGGGCTCAGGGGATGTGTCGGGAGGCGTGGTCATGGTGACTCCAGGCGATGATCAGGTGGGGCAAGAGAATCGGGCGGCAGCTACAAGGTCTCAGCCTCGAAAGCCACGATCTGGCGCTCCTCGCGGGAGAACTCAACGCCGACGAGGTGGATGGGCTGCCCTCTCCCGCGGTACTTGTCCGCGTAGCCTCGAGCCTTGAGCTGTTGCAGGGCTCGTCCCTCGGGCAGCTGCTCCACCACCTTGAACTCGAACAAATAGCGATGCCCGAAGGCCTCCACGGCCATGTCGACACGGCCATGATGGCTGGCATCCTCCACCGTGACCTGAACACCCAGGGCAGCAAAGTGGCTGTAGAAGACGCTGGCATAGTGCCCTTCGTACCTGGCGATGGGGTTGTTGCGATACCAGTCATGAGGAAGACCAGCATAGAGCGCCTTGAGATGCGCTTCGAGACCCGCCAGGTCATGATCGCGCAGATGCGTGAACAGGCTCTTGCGGTGACGCGGCGACTCC
This sequence comes from Halomonas sp. G15, assembly GCF_021282295.1. Lineage (NCBI taxonomy): Bacteria > Pseudomonadati > Pseudomonadota > Gammaproteobacteria > Oceanospirillales > Halomonadaceae > Halomonas > Halomonas sp. G15. The sequence continues at coordinate 121,080 of NZ_JAJSPA010000005.1, forward strand.
TCCACGCCCAGTACCGGCAGCAGCGCCTGGCTCAGGCTGGTCTCGACCTCCTGGTTGGGAAAGCCCAGCGTATACAGCCGATACCCCAGCAGCGGCTCCTCGACCGCCTTCACCGTCAGGTAGCCTGCCTGAAACAGCAACGCTTCGGTGGCAATGTCATCCACATCGAAACGCCCCAGTAATGCCGCCTCGGCCTCCCACTGTTCAAGCCGCGGGGTGAAGACACCACGCTCCCTGAGCAGCTCGACCAGAAAGGTGGGAGTGGCGCTCTCGAACCAGTAGGGCCCGAACTGACGCTTCTGGAACAGCAGCAATACGTCGAAGGGGTTGTAGACCGATGTCACTTCCTGTCCCCCCCAACGGTAGCCGTTGTACCACTGGCGGATAGCCTCGCGGTCGAGGCCGGGTAGCTCGGCGGCGAATACCCGGTCAATATCCTCATCGGTATAGCCGCACAGTGTCGCGTAGGGAGCATCCAAGGTGATGTCGTTAAGATTATTGAGCCCCGAGAAGAGGCTCACCTTGCTGAATTTGGAAACCCCGGTGAGCAGTACGAATGCCAGGTGGGGGTCGGCATCCTTGAGCACGCTATAGAGGTTCTTCAGGCCCTCGCGTAACGCCCGGGCACGTTCCGGAGCCAATAAATTGTCGAGGATCGGCTTATCATACTCGTCGATCAGCACCACTGCCCGCTCGCCATGTCGTTCGTGCACCGCCTCGATCAACTCTCTGAACCTCCCGGCGATGGAGGTGTTCTGCAAGGTGACGTCCAGCCGTTCGGCTTCGGCCCTCAGCAGCTCGCCGATGCGCAGGTCAAGTTCCTCTCGGGTTCTCAGTAGGCCGTCACCGAAGCTGAGGCGGATCACCGGATGCTGCCGCTGCCACTTCCACTTATCGTGGATGTACAGGCCACGGAACAATGCTTCACGCCCTTCGAACAGACACGCCAGAGTGTCAAGCAGCAGGCTCTTGCCGAAACGACGTGGTCGAGAGAGGAAATAGTACTTCCCCTCCTCCACCAGGCGGTGGATTTGCCGCGTCTTATCGACGTAGTAGTAACCTCCGTCGATGATATCGGCGAAGGTCTGTATCCCGATGGGCAACTTCCGTGGGACAGCGGTAGGCATGACGTCTCCTGGCAAGACCGGTGGCGCTATGCATCAGCATACCATGCGCAAGAGGCGCTCCATGCTGCTGGCCCTACCCCCTTGGAGAGATAGCCGGGCGAAAACGATCCAGTAGAATTAGCGAAAATCATTCTCGCCAAAGGAGGGCGACATGACCGCCACCCTGCTGCTTCTGCATCTGCTCGGCGCCACCATCTGGACCGGTGGCCATCTGGTGCTCGCCTTCACCATCCTGCCCCGGGTATTGAAGGGCCGCGACGTCGCCTCGCTGCACTGGTTCGAACAGGGCTACGAGAAGCTCGGCATGCCGGCGCTGCTGGTACAGATCGTCACCGGGCTGTGGCTGGCCTGGCAGAAGGTGCCATCGCTAGCACTTTGGTTCGACATGGACGCCGGCCCCATCGCCGACCTTATCCGCATCAAGCTACTGCTTCTGCTGCTCACCGCCATGGTCGCCGCCCACGCGCGGTTCCGGGTCATCCCCAGGCTCTCTCCCACAACCCTGCCGCTGATGGGCTGGCATATCGCCGCAGTCACCCTGCTCTCGGTGGCCTTCGTGGCCACCGGGCTATCGTTCCGGGTCAGCTGGGGAATGTGAAACCTCGGCGATAGCTTCATCGAGTCGCTGAGCATTTCGTGGACTTGTCATGAGATGCAGAGTCTCCTGAAGAGACCGGAACTCCTGATATGACAGCAATACAGCGGGCTCACCTCGATTTCGAGTCACCATCACAGGCTCACTCAGATTATCGAGGACAGAATCAAGTTTTCCTCGGAGATCGACATCGCTGATCCTTTTCATACGTAAACTCCAATGAACTGATGAGGCGATGTGAACACTCCCACGCATCATGCGACGCTTTGATGCGGGGCTTCAGGCTCTCGCCGCCAGAGCGTTGAGAGCGTGACCGGTGTTCTCGGTTTGCCAGGGGAGCTTCTGCCCGCTGACAACTGCCCGTCCTTGCGGCGGGTCAGCTTGTGTTTCCAGGCCCAATAGCGGGCACCGATGTTGTAGCTGGCGTTGAGGTCGGCGTTGTACTGCTTGCCGTTCGGAAAGATAGCCAGTTCGTGCTGTGCCTTGTCCCGCTTGACGCGACCCGAGCCATCGAAAGCCCAGGAAGACGTGCCCCGGGCATAGACGTAGACAACCCGACCACCCGCCTCGGCCATTTTCTGCTCGATCAGCGTGGCCAGCCGGCGATGCAGCCACTGATGGAAGCGCTGGCGAAGTCCCGACCGTTTCTTGCCGGCTTTGGGGCGCCAGCCCTTCAGGTCTTCCAGCACGATCACATCGGCGCCCTGTGCCAGTGCGAAGTCGACTAGTCGACGGGAGGTCTGCTGGGCAATCTGCTCGTTGATGTGCTGGGCCTTGCGGTACCACGTCCGCCCGAACCCTTTCGAGAGCCTGGCGGTCTTGCGCGCCTTGCGGCGAATCAGCGTGGCGCGCTTGTCGCGACGGTCTATGTCCGCGGCGGGGTGGAAGAATCCACGCGCTGCGACAGTGCCGT